>NZ_PSVI01000005.1:0-88542 GCF_002931415.1 Rathayibacter sp. AY1E8 | reverse complement strand
GCCGCTGCGCACCGCGGTCTCCGGGCGCCGCGTCTCGCCGCCGCTGTTCGAGTCGATGGAGATCCTCGGCAAGCAGGAGTCGATCGCCCGCCTCGACCGCCTGGGCGCTCACCTCGGCGCCTCCCGGCAGGCCTGACCGTGGCGGAGACGGTCGGCGGACGCTACGACGTCGTCGTGATCGGCGGGGGCCCCGCCGGGCTCTCGACCGCGCTCAACCTCGTCCGGGCGCGCCGCAGCGTGCTGCTGCTCGACAGCAACCGCCCGCGGAACGCCGCGACCCTGCACTCGCACGGGTTCCTCACCCGCGACGGCATCTCGCCGCTCGAGCTGCGCCGCCTCGGCCGCGAGGAGTTCGAGCGCTACGAGGCCGCCGAGGTGCACACCGCCCTGGTGACCTCGGTCGAGCGCTCCGGCGGCGAGTTCGTCGTCGGCGCCCGGGGCGTGCGCGGCAGCGCGGACCGCTCCGTCGTCGCCACCGCCGTCGTGGTCGCCGCGGGACTGCTCGAGACGCCGCCCGCGCTCCCGAGCCTGCGCGCCTACTACGGCACCGCCGTGCACAGCTGCATGGAGTGCGACGGCTACGAGAAGGCGGGGGAGGCGCTCGCCCTGATCGGCGAGACCGACGACCTCGCGGAGCGGGCCATGCTCCTCTCGCAGTGGTCGACCGACCTGATCGTCTTCACCAACGGCGTCGGGACGGTGAGCGACGCCGACGAGTCGCTGCTCGCCTCCATCGGCATCCGGGTCGACCGGCGCCCGGTCGCCGACCTCGCCGGGGAGCGCGCCGAGATGACCGGCGTCCGCCTCGTCGACGGCGACGTCGTCCCGCGCACCGGGGCGTTCGTCCGCCCCGTCTGGACGCCCGCGCTGGACTACCTGGACGCGGCCGGCCCCGACCGCGACGCCGACGGCTTCCTCCGCGTCGACGCCGGCGGCCGCACGTCCGTCCCCGGCCTCTACGCCGCCGGCGAGGTCACCCCTCCCGGCCCGCAGCAGCTGATCGTCGCCGCCGGATCGGGCGCCCAGGTCGCCTCCGCGATCAACCGCGACCTCGTCCGCGCCCGCCTCGGCGAGGCCGCCCCGGAGTCCGAGGGCAGCGTCGTCCGCGGCTCGATTTGAGCGGGATGCCCGCGTAGGGTACTGTCGTCTCTCGGCGCTCGGGTCTCGATCCGGTCGCCGCCTGGTCCCGGGATCACCTCCGGATGACCATTGGGGTATGGTGTAATTGGCAACACGGCTGATTCTGGTTCAGTTGTTCTTGGTTCGAGTCCAGGTACCCCAGCACTGATCTCCTCCGCGGCACTCCGCGCGACGCCCTCGTTCGTGGCATCCTCCTCCGGGCCCGCCCCCGCGTGAACCGCTCTCGGCGGCGTCCGCAGTATCCCCCCTCCGGCCGACGCGGCCGTCCGAGGCGCTGTGACACGATGGAACCTGTACGTCTCTCAGGTACCCGCGTCGCGCGGGTCGGACGAAAGGTCGCCCGCCCATGGAACCGGATCTCCTCTGGATCGTCCTCGCCGGAGTCGCCGTCGGCGCACTCCTGCTGATCGCCCTCATCGGCTTCTTCCTCTTCCGCGCCTGGTACCAGGTGCCGCAGGCCGACGAGGCGATCGTGATCGTCGGGAAGAAGCAGAAGGGCGAGGACGGCCTCACCTCGAACATGACCGTCATCACCGGCGGCGGCGCGTTCGTGAACAAGCTGACCCAGCGGTCCGACCGCATCTCGCTGCGCTCCCGCCAGATCAAGATGGAGCCGGTCGCGCAGACCAAGAACGGCGTGACCATCCACCTCGCGGGCGTCGCCCTGGTCAAGATCGGGTCCACGGCCGACCAGGTCCGCGCCGCCGCCGAGCGCTTCGCGTCGCAGGACCAGTCGATCGACGTCTTCACGACCGAGCAGCTCGAGGGCGCCCTCCGCGGCGTCGTCGCGAAGCTCAGCGTCGAGGAGGTCATGCAGGACCGGCAGAAGCTGGGAGACGAGATCGCCGAGGGCATCAAGGGCGACCTGCTCGCCCAGGGCCTCGTCCTCGACTCCTTCGCCATCCAGGGCGTCACCGACCGCAACGGCTACATCGAGGCGCTCGGAGCGCAGGAGATCGAGCGCGTCCGCCGCGAGGCCGACGTCGCGCGGATCAACGCGGCCCGCGAGGTCAAGGCTCGCCAGCTGGCCACGGACGAGGCGAACCTGATCGAGCAGACCGCCTACGACAAGAACACCGCCGCCGCGAAGTCCGAGGTCGGCCGCGCCAACGCCGAGGCCGAGCAGGCCGAGAACCTGGCCCGCGCCGAGCGCGAGCAGGCCGTCCTCGTGCAGCGCGCCGAGAACCGGCAGGCCGAGCTCGACGCCGACGTCAAGCGCGTCGCGGACGCCGAGAAGTACCGCCGTCAGACCGAGGCCGACGCCGACGCCTACGGACGCGAGAAGAAGGCCGAGACGGACCGCCAGGTCGCGCAGCAGGTCTCGGACGCCGAGGCGTACGCCGTCCAGCGCCAGGCGGAGGCGCGCCAGGCGTCCGCCGCCGCCGAGGCCGCCGCCGTGAGCGCCCGCGCCGAGGCCGAGGCCCACGCACTGCGGGCCAAGGCGGGCGCAGAGGCCGAGGCGCTGCGCGCGAACGCGACCGCCGAGGCGGAGGCCATCCGCGCGAAGGGCGAGGCGAGCGCGGCGGCCATCGCGGCCGAGGCGGAGGCGCTCCGCGAGAACCAGGAGGCGATCCTGGGTCGCGAGCTCATCGGGCAGCTGCCCTCGCTCATGGCCGAGTTCGCGAAGGGCTACCAGAACGTCGGCTCGGTGACGCTGATCGGCGGCGACACCGCCGGCACCCACATCGCGCGCGAGCAGGCGGCGGGTCTCGCCGCGACGTTCGACAGCGTCAGGTCGGCGACCGGCGTCGACCTCGGCGCGATCCTCCAGGGCCAGGCCTTCGGCCGGGGGATGGCGACCGGCGGCACCGTCGTTCCGACCGGCGCGTCGGTGGCGACGGGATCGGGTGACGCCCCGCGTCCGTCCGGCACCGGCGACCCGACCGCCGTCGCCTCCACGAGCTGACCGCAGCCGGCGTCTGACGATGCTCGCCGGACTGCAGGGCTGGCACCTGCTCATCATCCTCGTCGTCGTCTCGCCCGTGCTCCTGCTGGCGGTGGGGCTCCCGGTCGCACTCGTGCAGGGGCGAGCCCGCCGAGAAGCGGACCTCGTCACCGACCCGCGGGTGAACACGCTGGCGATCACCGCCTTCGTGCTCTCCTTCGTCGTCGGGCTCGCCGGAGTCGTCTGCGGCCACCTCGCCTGCGCGCAGATCCGCCGCACGGGCGAGGCCGGCTGGGGTCTCGCCGTCTTCGCGCTGGTCCTCGGCTACTGGGCCACCGCCGTCGCTGTCCTCGCCGGCGGCACTCTGCTGGTGTCCGCCTTCATGCCGTTCTGAGGCGCCGCCTCGGTCGCTCGAGGCGACGTCCGGCGCGCCGGGCGGAGTCCGCGCTCAGGCCAGCGGCTTGCGCATCTGCAGGGACGTCGTCTCGTAGCCGAGCGACTCGTACAGAGCCCGCGCGGCGGTGTTGAAGCCGAACACGTTCAGCGCGAGGGCGGAGCCGCCCTGGGAGCGGACGTGCGACTCCGCGAGCAGCATCGCCGCCCGGCCGAGGCCGCGGCCGCGCTCGGCGGCGTCGATCTGCACGTCCCAGACGTACCCGACGCCCTCGAGCCCGCTCGGGTGCGGGCCGAGCCAGAGCGACCCGACCGCGCGGCCGTCCTCGGCGACGAGGAGCACGTCGTGCCCGGCAGCGGGGGAGCCGCCCGGGAAGTACTTCTCGTACGAGGTGTCGGCGTTGCGCGTCGCGGCCGCCTCGTCGTCGCCCGCGCGCATCCGGTCCTCGATGTACGCCGAGCGCTGCACCCGCATCCAGATGGCGAGAGCGGCGGCGGGCATCGGCTCGAGCGTGACGGTCATCCCCTCACGATCCCACTCCTCGCCCGCCTCCCGCGATCGATCCGTCGCGAACGGCCCGCACGGGATCCGCGGACGGGCCGCTCGCGACGGATCGCCGCCGGCCCGGATCAGTCCGGGGTCCGCTCCGCGTGCTTCCGCTTCCCCAGGCGGGTGGCGAGGAACAGCAGCGTCCCCACGACCACGTAGCCCGCTGTCGCCAGCCAGACCACGCCCGTCTGCTGCGTCAGCAGCACCACGCTCGCGATGGTCGCGAGCACCGGCACCACCCGCGGCACGGAGTAGTGGGCGTGGTCGACGCGGTCCTTCTTCAGCACCAGCACCGACACGTTCGCCGCGATGAACACCAGCAGGAGCAGCAGCACCGTCGTCTCGGCGAGCGTGCCGACGTCGCCGATCAGGCTGAGCAGCATCGTCACTCCGCCGACGACCACGATCGACACCCACGGCGTGCGGCGGCCCGGCAGCACCTTCCCGAAAGCGCTCGGCAGCAGCCCGGAGGTGGCGAGCCCGAAGCCGACCCGCGACGCCATCACCATGAACAGCAGAGCGCCGTTCGCGATGGCGACCAGCGCGATCAGGCCGAACAGCCACGGCGGCACCGCCACTCCGCTCGCCGCGACCACGTCCAGCAGGGGGCCGCTGGAGGCCGCGAGCTCGTCGTTCGGCAGCACGATCACGGCGCCGAGCGCGATCAGGAGATAGACCACGGCGGCGGTGATCAGCGCACCGAAGAGGGCCCGCGGGTAGACCTTCGAGGGGTTCCGCACCTCCTCGGCCATGTTCGCCGCGGCCTCGAATCCGAGGAACGAGAAGAAGGCGACGATCGAGGCGGCGAACGCCCCCTGCAGCGGAGCGACGTCGGGGTTGAACTCGAGCACGCGGGAGGCGTCGCCGTCGCCGGAGCCGAAGAAGACCGCGGCGCAGACGATGACGATGACCAGTCCGCTCACCTCGATCACCGAGGCGACCAGGTTCGCCGTCAGCGACTCCTTCACACCGCGCAGGTTCACCAGGGTGAGGATCGCGATGAAGACGATCGCGGTCGGGATCGGCGGCACGTCCAGCAGAGCCCCGAGGTAGTCGCCCGCGAACGCGTTCGCCAGGGAGGCGGCCGTCGTGATGCCGGAGGCCATCATCAGGAAGCCGATCAGGAACGAGAGGTACGGCTTCCCGAACGCGCGGTCCACGTAGCGCGCCGCCCCTCCGGCGTGCGGGTACTTGGTGATCAGCTCGGCGTACGTGCCCGCCGTGAGCAGGGCGACGACCAGCGCGATCAGCAGCGGCAGCCAGATCACGCCGCCCACGTCCTCGGCCATCGTGCCGACCAGGGTGTAGATGCCGGCGCCGAGCGTGTCGCCCACGATGAAGGCGAACAGCAGCGGCCCGGTGATCACCCGCTTGAGCGACGCCTTCCCGGGAGCGGTCTCGGCGGTGTCCGTCGTGTCGGTCATCCGGACACTCCACCGAAGCGAGGGGTTCGAGCGCAAGCCTCGCCGCCCGATCGCTGCGAGATTTCTCATCATCGCGACCCGTGTGGCAGGGGCCCGGGCGGCGAGGACTCCCACAGCGCGCGGATCCCGGGACTCGGGCGATCGGCCGCATCAGAGGGAGCGGACCCGGTGCGCACAGGGTGAACAGGGGGCGACCGCGCGTGCCGCCGCGCGCCCGCACTGGGTAGGCTGGAGCGCTTCGTCGTGAGTGGAGCGGTCGCGGAGGAATCATGGGCAAGAAGCGCAACCAGGGACGATCCGGAGGCGGTCAGAGCGGGTCCGGCGGTCAGGGCGGCGGCCGCACGGCCGAGACCGCGCTGATGGTGCGGTTCCGCAGCTGGTACCGCTCGCACCTCGCCGAGGTGGGCATGCAGCACGAGCACCTCGAGGCCGACGAGGCCGTCGAGGTGCTGACCGACCTCTTCGCGATGACCCGCGACCTGCGCCCGCGCGGCTCCTTCGCCCAGCCCGACGCCGAGCTACTCGAGGCCGTCTTCGACCAGATCGAGGCAGACCTGTCGGGGGAGGAGAGCGAGGCCGACCTCGACGACACCCTCTTCACCGTCGCCGAGGTCGTCGAGCACTTCCTCGACTTCCTCACCGACGAGGACCTCTGGACCGGCACCGACGAGGAGCTGGACGAGTGCCAGGCCGTCCTCGACGAGGTCCTCGACCTCGCCGGCTCCTTCGTGGAGGCCGTGCTCGACGACCTCGCCGAGCTCGACGAGGTCCCGGCCGAGGAGCAGCTCTCCGCCGTGCGCGCCACCGCTCTCGTGCACGCCGCCGACGTTGTGGTCGAGCACCTCGCCGCCGACGACGGCGCGACCCTCACCGAGCGCGCCGCCCGCGAGATCGCGGTCGAGGCGGGCATCTCCTCCGCGGGATCCACCCCGAGCGACGACTCCGTCCGCATCCCGGTCTCGGCCTGGTGGGACGCGCTGGTCGGCTCGGCCGTGCTCGAGCAGGAGGGATCCGCCGCAGGTCTCGGCGAGGCCGCCGTGCTCTGGCGTAGCTCCGACGCGCACGAGGCCGCCGCCGAGCGCATCGCCTACGTCGCCCGCTTCCTCGAGCAGTGGATCCTCAGCGCCCAGACCGCGCTGGCGGCCGCCGACACCGAGGACGGCGCCTTCTCCCCGGAGGAGCGCGCGGTCACCACCACCGACGCCGTGCTGGTCCGCATCGCGGTCGCCTGCCAGGCCGAGATCCACCCGGGCCTGGTCGTCGGTGAGCTGGTCGACGAGCTGGCCGCCGACTCCGGAGTCTCGCTCGACGAGGCCCTCGACGAGCGCGAGCGCATGGTCGGCACGGCCGAGCGGATGCTCGACGACACCGCCGAGCTCGGGCTGCTGCTGCACTCGCCCGAGTTCGGCTACGCGGTGCCGGAGGGCCTCGCGCCCGTCCTCGCCTCCGTCGTCCGCGCGACGGTCGTCCTCCTCGGCGAGCGCGAGGCCACCCGCCTCGAGATCCTCGACGAGGCGACCCAGGACACGGCGACGGCCTACGCGCTCCACGTCGCCCTGCTCGGGACCAAGCCCGTCGTCTGGCGGCGCCTCGAGCTCTCCTCCGAGTCGTCGCTGCGCGATCTGCACCTCGCGCTCCAGCTCTCGCTGGGCTGGACCGACGCGCAGCCGCACTACTTCAGCGTCGGCGTGCCCGACGAGGAGCAGGCTCCGATCGGCTCGCCGTCCGACGCGGAGGAGTTCGGCGCCGACCTCGTGGACGAGGCGGGCGTCGCGCTCGCCGAGGTGCTCGAGCAGGAGCAGGACGAGCTCTTCTACGTCTACGACCTCGAGGACGAGTGGCGCCACGTCATCCGTCTGGAGTCGATCGCGCCGCTGTCGTCGGCTCTGCCGCGCTGCACGGGCGCGCGCGGCGCGGCTCCGCTCGACGTGCCGGGAGGCCCCGCGGCCTGGGCCGACACGGTGCGGGCGGCGACGGACCCGTCCTCGGCCGACCACGCGGAGGCGCTCGAGGCTCTCGGCCTCGCCGCCGGAGCCTCGTTCGATCCGGCCGCGGTCGACGTCGACGGCATCAACCGCTCGCTCGGTCTCCTGCGCTCCGCGGTCTGACGCCCCGCCGGAGGGCGTCATCGGAGGAGGCCCCCGCTCCCGCTCACCGCGGGAGGCGGGGGCCTCCTCCGGTGTGGGGCGTCACGGGGTGAGCAGCAGCTTGCCGATGTGGCCGGAGGAGCGCATCACGTCGTGCGCCCGCTCGGCCTCGGCGAGCGGGACCACCTCGTCCACCACCGGGCGCACCGTCCCGGCGGCGACCAGCGGCCAGACCTCTGCGCGCACCCGCGCGACGATCGCGCGCCGCTCCTCGAGGGGCCGGGCGCGGAGGGTCGTGGCGTGCACCGCCCCGCGCTTGCGCATCAGCACCCCGAGGTCGAGCGAGCCCAGCGCACCGGACTGGTTGCCGATGAACACCACGCGCCCGCCCACGGCCAGCGCCTCCAGGTCTCGGGCCAGGTAGTGGCCGCCGACCGGGTCGAGGATCACGTCGACGCCGCGCCCGCCGGTCGCCTCGCGGATCCGCTCGACGAAGTCCTCCTCGCGGTAGTCGATCAGGACGTCGGCCCCGAGCGCGCGGCACGCCTCGAGCTTGCGGGCGCTGCCGGCCGTGACGGCGACGCGGGCGCCGAGGGCGGCGGCGATCTGGATGCCCGTGGTCCCGATCCCGCTCCCGCCGCCGTGGAGGAGGACGGTGTCGCCGGATCCGAGCCCGGCCACCATCACGAGGTTCGACCAGACGGTGGACGTCGTCTCCGGGAGGGCGGCGGCCGAGACGAGGCCGACGCCGTCCGGCACCGGCAGCACCAGGCCCGCGTCGACCGCGACGTACTCCGCGTAGCCGCCGCCGGAGAGCAGCGCGCAGACCTCGTCGCCCTCCGCGAACCCGGTCGCGTCCTCGCCGAGCGCGACGACCGTGCCGGACACCTCCATCCCGAGGATCTCGGAGGCGCCGGGCGGCGGCGGGTAGACCCCGCCGCGCTGGCCGAGGTCGGCGCGGTTGACGCCGGCGGCCGCCACGCGGACGAGGACCTCGCCGGGTCCGGGGGAGGGCGTCGGCACCTCCTCCAGCACGAGTCGGGAGTCGGGGCCGGGGTTCTCGATGCGGATCGCCTGCATGAGGGGGATGCTACGCCGCGGGCCTCGGCGCTCGCGGTGCTCCCGTCCGGCGCGGGGCCGGCTCAGCGCTGCTCCGCCAGGAACGCCAGCACCGCGTCCTTGAAGCCCCGCGCGGGCACGGTGCTGGTGTGGTCGCGGCCGGGGACGCTCACGAACCGCGCCCCCGCCTCCGCCGCCAGCAGCTCACCGCCGGGAGCGATCGGATCCGCGCCGCCGGTCACGAGCAGCGTCGGCAGGCCGGGGTGCCGCCCGTGCTCCGGGTGCGCCCCGCCGCGGACGCCGTCGGCCACCGCCACCAGTGCCGCGAGGTCGTTGCCCTGCACGCCCTCCGCCATGCCGATGAAGGCGCGGGTGAAGCCGTCGTCGATCTCGCCGCCGGAGGCGACGCGGGCCCGGGCCGCCTCCGCGTCGAAGGAGCGGAGGGGCTCGCCCACCGTCAGCCCGCCGAGGCTCAGCGATGCGAGCCGCTCCGGGTGCTCGAGCCCCAGCACCCAGCTCATCCGGGCGCCGAGGGAGTACCCGAGCACGTGGGGCGCGTCGAGGTCGTAGGAGTCGAGCACCCGCACCAGGTCGGCCACCATGGCGTCCACGCTGTAGGAGTCGGAGTGGTGCGGCTTCTCGCTCGCGCCGTGCCCGCGCTGGTCGAGCGCCACGACGCGGTACCCGGCCCGGTGCAGCGTCCGCAGCCAGCCCGACGTCTCCCAGTTGAGCACGGCGTGGGAGGCGAAGCCGTGCACGGCGAGGACGGTCGGGGCGCTCTCCTCGCCGACGGAGTAGGTGGCCAGCCGCACTCCGTCGTCGGCCACGACGTACACGGGCGGAGGGAAGGCGATCACTCCACCACCCTGCCCGCCGCCGCGGGGTCGAGGGGGCACCGCGCCGCGGACACGCCGGGCGGAGTCCCAGGAGCGGAGAGCCGCCGTGCCCGGTGTCCCCGAACGGTCAGCGCGGCGGACGGGTGGAGCGGGCGAAGGGCACGGCGATCCAGAGGCGCACGGTGCGTCCCCGGCCGGACCGGATCCCGAGGACGACGCACAGCACGAGGTTGAGCACGGCCAGCGCGAGGATCGCCGAGATCGTCGCGAGCGGCCAGTCGGCGCCGAGCGAGTCGCGCACCGACACCAGCGCGAGGTGCAGCGGGACCAGCATCAGCTGGAGCGCGAGGTAGGTGAGCTGCCAGTTGACGGCGACCAGGCCGTTCCGGTCGCTGAGGGTGCCGATCCGCCGCCGCGACCCCCACACCATCACGGTCGCCGTGAGGGAGATCACGGGGGAGATCACCACGAAGCCGGCGAGCGCCGAGAGCCCGGCGAACCAGACGGCCCGGGCGCCCTTGCGGTCCCGGGTGCGGTGCCGCAGCTCGTCGTCGTCCATCGTCGCCGCCTCCTCGCGCCGGGACCAGTCTCGCACCCGCCCCCGCCTCGAGGCGGGGGATCGCCCCCGAGTTCCGGGGGTTCCCCGGATGGGGCGGGTCCGGGCTCGTCCGTAGCGTGGAGGCATCGCCGGAGCACACCGGCAGCACCGCCGGCCCGCCCGGCGGGACCGCATCCCGCCGGGCGACCGGCACCCGAGAAGGAGCACACCGTGACCACCGACGACCGCACCGCCCGCCTCTCCACCCCCGCCGACGAGCAGCCGACCGTGGACCTGGGCGCGACCGCCGTCCTCACCGAGGAGCGGCCGTCCGCCGGGGAGCGCCCCGCCGCCGAGGAGCCCGCCTCCTCGCAGCAGGCCCGCGCCCCCTACGGCACCCCCGCCGTCCCGCCCGCGGCGCTCGCCCCGGCGCCCTCGACCCCGTTCTCGCTCACCAGCCTGATCCTCGGCGTCACCTCCGTCTTCTTCGGACTGACCGTGATCGCTCCGGCCGCGGGCCTCGTCTTCGGCATCCTGGGCCTGCGGAGGGAGCCGACCGGCCGCACGCTCTCGATCTGGGGCATCGTGCTCAACTCCGTCATGCTCGGCCTCGTCCTGCTCTTCGCGATCGCCGTGCTCGTCGTGGTCGTGCTCGTTCCGCTCGCGGCCCTCGCGTCGGGCAGCGACTACCGCTGATCCGCCGCTTCCCGCGTCCCGCGCCTCCTGTCCGCTCCGGCGGCGGGAGGCGCGGTCGTTCCGCGCCCGTCGGCCGGACGCTCCGCGCCCGCGTCCGCCGCCGCCCCGTGCCCCGGCGATAGGCTGGCCGCGCAGTTCGCGAGCCCCCTGCACCCTCCGGGGCCGCACGACGACAGCAACGGAGCTGGACGTGACCCTCGCACCGAGCACCCTCCCCGACCGCGACCCGGAAGGCAGAGCCCTGGACGACACCGAGACCCCCGCCACGCGCACCGAGAGCGACTCCCTCGGCTCGATGGAGATCCCCGCCGAGGCCTACTGGGGCATCCACACGGCGCGGGCCCTCGACAACTTCCCGATCTCGAAGCGCCCCATCTCGATCTACCCCGATCTCGTCCGGTCCCTCGCGACGGTCAAGCTCGCGGCCGCCCGGGCCAACACCGAGCTCGGCACCCTCGCCCCCGCCAAGGCCGAGCTGATCGAGGCCGCGTGCCGCCGCATCATCGACGGCGAGTTCCACGACCAGTTCGTGGTCGGGGTGATCCAGGGCGGCGCCGGCACCTCGACGAACATGAACGCGAACGAGGTCGTCGCCAACGTCGCACTCGAGATCGGCGGCTTCGAGCGGGGCGACTACGCGCACCTGCACCCCCTCGACGACGTCAACCGCAGCCAGTCCACCAACGACGTCTACCCGACCGCGATCAAGATCGCGATGACCTGGTCGCTGCGCCGCCTGCTCGACGAGCTGGCGCTGCTGCGCGAGTCGTTCTCCCGCAAGGCGGTCGAGTTCGGCAGCGTCCTGAAGGTCGGCCGCACGCAGCTGCAGGACGCGGTGCCGATGACGCTCGGCCAGGAGTTCCACGGCTTCGCGACGACCCTCGGCGAGGACCACGCCCGCCTCTCCGAGACCATCTGGCTGCTCGCCGAGGTCAACATCGGAGCCACCGCGATCGGCACAGGCATCACCGCCGATCCGCGCTACGGCGCGGCTGCTGTCCGCCACCTCAACGAGATCACCGATCTCGACCTCGAGATGGCGCAGGACCTCGTCGAGGCGACGAGCGACACCGGCGTCTTCATGTCGTTCTCGAGCGCGCTCAAGCGCTCCGCGATCAAGCTGTCCAAGATCTGCAACGACCTGAGACTCCTCTCCTCGGGCCCTCAGGCCGGCTTCGGCGAGATCAACCTGCCTCCGCGCCAGGCGGGATCCAGCATCATGCCCGGCAAGGTGAACCCGGTCATCCCCGAGGTGGTCAACCAGGTCGCCTACTCGGTGGCCGGGGCCGACGTCACGGTCACGATGGCGGCCGAGGCGGGTCAGCTCCAGCTCAACGCCTTCGAGCCGGTGATCGCGCACTCGCTGCTGCAGAGCATCACCTGGATGACGCAGGCCTGCAGGACGCTCCGCGAGAACTGCATCGACGGCATCACCGCGAACGTCGACCGGCTCGAGGCCATGGTCGCCTCCTCGGTCGGGGTCGTGACGGCGCTCACGCCGAGCATCGGGTACACCGCGTCCGCCGCCCTCGCGAAGGCCGCCCTCGCGACCGGCCGCAACATCGCCGACCTGGTGGTCGAGGCGGGGCTGATGTCGCGCGAAGAGGTCATGAGGCTCATCTCGCCGGCCCGACTCTCGGGCATCGAGGCGATGACCGCGGCGCTCCCGATCATCGACCCCGCGCCGGAGGCGTGACCGCGGCCGCGAGGCGCGCCCCGGCGTAGCTGCGCCAGGGCGCCCAGCGGCGCCCGGCCTCGGCCAGCCCGCGCTCGCCGGCGGGCAGGCCGCGCGCCGCCGCGCCCCGCCGGAGCACGGGATCCCCGGTGAGCAGGACGTCGGGATCTCCGGTCGCCCGCTGTGCCACCTCGGCCGCCGTGGCCGCGTCGATCCCGGGGACCGCCAGCAGCTGCTCGGCGAGCTCCTCCCGGTCGGCGTCGAGCCGCAGGGCTCCCTCGGCGAGCAGCGTGCAGGTCCGCACCAGCACGTCGGCGGATCCGCGGAGCACGTCGGCGGTGTGCTCGGCGATCACCGCGGGGGAGGGGAAGGCGCGTGCGATCGATCCGCTCGCCACGGACTCCGGGAGCGTCGCGCCGAGCGCCGCGACCAGCCGTGCGGCCTCCCGCCGGCCGAGCAGCGCGCGCACCAGCGTCTCGGCCGGGTCGATGGAGCCGGGCACGCGGACACCGGGGCGGGCGGCGACGCTCGGAGCAAGTGCGGGATCGGCCGCGAGGGCCTCGTCCACGGCGCGGGCGTCCGCGTCCAGGTCGAGCAGCCGCCTCACCCGGGCGACCAGCGGCCCGACGTCGGCGACGGAGACGAGCGTCGCGCTGCAGCGGACGCTCTCCCCGTCCGCCGCCAGCCGGATCAGCGCCGCGCCCCCGGGCAGGACGAGCGAGCGCGCGTAGCCGCCGGGGGACGCCTCCTCGATGCCCGGGAGCGCGGTGCCGTCGAGCACATCGAGCACCCCGGGATCGAACGGAGCCCGCACTGCCAGCCGGAGCTCCAGCGTGGTCGCGCCGTCGTGGACGCTCGCCTCGGAGCGCGTGCCGCGGGCCGAGGCGCGCAGGGCCGTCGGGGTCCGCTCGTACACCTCCGCCAGGGTCGCGTTGAACTGCCGGATGCTCGTGAAGCCGGCGGCGAAGGCGACGTCGGACACGGGCAGGTCGGTGCTCGTGAGCAGGAGCCGGGCGGTCTGGGCGCGCTGGGCGCGAGCGAGCGCCAGCGGAGGCGCGCCCAGCTCCTCGCGCAGGATGCGGCCGAGGTGGCGCGCGCCGTAGCCGAGCCGTGCGGCCAGCCCCTCGACCCCCTCGCGGTCGACCACTCCGTCGGCGATCAAACGCATGGCGCGCGCCGCCGTGTCGTCGCGCAGGTTCCACTCGGGGGAGCCGGGGACGGCGTCCGGCAGGCAGCGCTTGCAGGCGCGGAGCCCCGCCTCGTGCGCGGCGGCGGCCGTCGGGTAGAAGCGCACGTTCGCGCGCCGCGGCGTGATGGCGGGGCAGCTCGGACGGCAGTAGATGCCGGTGGAGTGCACGCCGGTCAGGAACCGCCCGTCGAACCGGGAGTCGCGGGAGGCGACGGCGCGGTAGCGCTCCTCGAAGAGCGGATCGGAGTCGGGCACGCCTCGAGCCTCGCACGCGGCGACGTCGAGCAGGAGCGGGAATCGGACACGGGCGTCCGCACCCCGGCCCTCCTCCACGCGCCCGGCGCGTGTCAACCGCCGACAGCGCACCCCGCCCGTGCCCTACTGTCGCCCCCATGAGCGCCTATCCGCCGCCCGCACCGCCCGCCACCGCCCGCCCCTCCGTCGTGCCGACCGTGCTCGGCTCGATCGGCGTGGCGCTCCTCGGGATCCTGCTGCTGCTCGTGCTCGCCTACGTGGTTCTCGGACTCGGCGTCAGCGCCGCGGGGATCTGCGCGGTCATCGCCCTCGTCCCGCTGACCGTGGTCCTGCTGGGCGTCCGCTGGGTCGACCGGTGGGAGCCGGAGCCAGCGCTGGGCCTGTGGTTCGCGTTCCTCTGGGGCGCGGCCGGGTCCGTCGCGATCGCGCTCCTGGTCGACCTCGGCGTGCAGATCGCCGTCTACGCGTCCGGGCAGCAGCCGAGCGGATCCGACTTCGTCGGCGCCGTGATCCAGGCGCCGCTGGTCGAGGAGACGGCCAAGGGGATCGGCGTCCTCCTCGTCCTGCTGATCTGGCGCCGGACCTTCGACGGGCCCGTCGACGGCATCGTCTACGCGGCCGTCGTCGCCTCCGGGTTCGCCTTCGTCGAGAACATCCTCTACTTCGGCAGCGCGCTGGTGGAGGGCGGTCTCGGCTCGCTCGCCGTGACCTTCTTCCTCCGCGGGGTGCTCTCGCCCTTCGCGCACGTGCTCTTCACCGCCTGCACGGGCGCGGCCCTCGGCTTCGCCTCGAACCGGCCCGCCGTCGCGCGGCTGCCCATCGCCCTGCTCGGGCTGGCGCTCGCCGCGTTCCTGCACGCGCTCTGGAACGGCTCGTCGTTCCTGGTGTCCGACTGGTTCGGCTTCTACGGCGTGGTCCAGGTGCCGCTGTTCGCGGTCGCCGTGGTCGTGGTGGTGCTGCTGCGCCGGCAGGAGCGGCGCGTGACGCTCCAGCGGCTCGACGACTACGCCGTCGCCGGCTGGCTCTCGCCGGCCGAGGTGCGGATGATCGGCACCGCGGAGGGGCGCCGCACCGCCGCTCGCTGGGCCCGGAGCGCGGGAGGGGACCGGCCGCGGGCGATGCGGGACTTCCTCCGCTCGGCGACGCGGCTCGCGCACCACCGGCAGCACCTCCTGCTCGGCCGCGGCGGACGCACCGGAGCGGTCGACGAGCAGGTCCTGCTCGACGAGCTCGTCGCCCGCCGGGCGGTGCTCACCCGCTGAGCCGGGGCCGCCCCCGCTCAGCCCCGGCGCGCTAGGCGGAGGCGCTGCGCACGCGGCGCTCGCCGGCCGTCACGGGCACGCCGAGCCGGTTCTGCGCGGGCGGCAGCGGGCAGTTGAAGTGGGGCGAGAAGCCGCACGGCGGGATGTACGCCCGGTTGAAGTCCAGGAGCACCGGACCGGGGGTGCCCGCGTCGGCCGCGCCGCCGATCCGCTGCACGACGAGGAAGCGGCCGACGGGGTAGCTCGCGAGCTCCGGGTCGTCGCTGCGGTTGGTCGGATCGCCGAACGGGACGAGGAGCGTGCCGCCGTCGTCGAACGCCGCGACCGTGTACTCGCGGGCGCGCCCGTCGTCCACGAGCGAGAAGGTGATGTCGCCGGGCACGACGAGCTCGCGGGTGGCGCCGTTGTCGCGCAGGTGCTCGAACGGGACCGTGCGGTCCTCGGCGACCGGCTCGAACCACGCCTCGAGCACCCAGGCGGCGTCGAACGGGAAGGTCTCGATGGCGTCGAAGGACCGGATGCCGTCGGAGGCCGCGTCCCAGACGCGGTAGCCGTACTCGGGCTCGCCGGTGTCGAGGTTCTCGCGGCGCATCCGCGTCAGGGTCGCCGAGGGGCCGTAGCCGGCCAGCGCCTGCTCGTCGTCGACGCTCTCGCCGGGCTCGAGCCAGCGCGTCTCGACGAGGGCGAGATCGCCCCGGGGTCCGGTGACGCGCTCGACGCGTCGGGCGAGCCACGACTCCCAGCCGGCGCGTGCCGACTCCGTGAGGTCGATCGAGGCGCGGGAGGGGGCGGTGACGCTGCTGCTCGGAGTGGCCATGGGGCGTGCAACGCGGGGCCGTCCGGTTCTCTTCCCGGTCGATGACCGGACGGAGGACGGGCACCCGCGAGAAAGAGCTCGACGCCCTGCGGCAGCGGCAGGGCCGGCTGCTCGGACGGGGCGTCGAGCTCTTCGTGAGAGAGAGGATGCTCCTCCGCGGCGCCGAGCGCAAGAGGCATCCGGATCCCGCTGTCGGCACGGCCCGCTTCGGATCGCTCGGTAGACTGGACCGCCTGTTTTCCCGCGGCTCCCGGAGCGCATCCCGCGCCTCCCGGCCCGCGGCGGCGGACCCTCGGAAGGCGGACGATGACGGACGGCAGCACTGTGCAGGCCACCGAGCTCTCTCGGGAGCGCGACTACGTGGCGGCGCTCTACGCCCGCCTCGACGAGCTGATCGCCCAGGCCCGCGAGGCTCTGGGCACCGTCCGCATCGAGAGCGTCGGCGGCAACCACCAGAGCCGCTCCGAGCGCGACGCGTACGCGCGGCTCTACGAGGACCGCATCCGCTCGCTCACCGGCGCCGACGACCGGCTCGCCTTCGGCCGGCTGACGCTCGCGGACGCCGACGCCGAGCACCGCTACATCGGCCGGATCGGCCTGCGCGACGAGGAGCAGGACACGCTGCTGCTCGACTGGCGCGCCCCGCAGTCGGCCGCGTTCTACCAGGCCACCGCCGCCCGGCCGATGGGGACGCGCGCCCGGCGCCACCTCACCACTCGGGGCCGCGAGGTCCTCCGCTTCGAGGACGAGGTCTTCGACGAGGAGCTGCTGCGCGAGGGCACCGTGCTGCAGGGCGAGGGCGCGCTCATGGCGGCCCTCGGTGCGCAGCGCACCGGCCGGATGCACGACATCGTCGCGACCATCCAGAGCGAGCAGGACCGCATCATCCGGTCCGAGCTGCGCGGCGTGCTCGTCGTGCAGGGCGGGCCGGGCACCGGCAAGACCGCGGTCGCCCTGCACCGGGCCGCCTACCTCCTCTACTCCTACCGCGACCGCATCGCCTCCTCCGGCGTGCTCGTGGTCGGCCCCTCACGCTCCTTCCTCCGCTACATCGAGGCGGTGCTGCCCTCGCTCGGCGAGACGGGTGTCGTCCTCTCGACGCTCGGCCAGCTCTACCCGGGCCTCGACCTCGTCGAGGAGGACGTGCCCGCGGTCGCCCGCGTGAAGGGCTCGGCGCGGATGGCGGAGCTGCTCAAGCGCGCGGTCCGCTCCCGCCAGACCGTCCCGGCCGAGACCCAGGTGCTCGACGTCAACGGCGAGAAGCTCCGTCTGGAGCCGCAGGACGTGGAGCGCGCGATCACCCGCGCGCGCGACACCCGCAAGCCGCACAACGAGGCGCGCGTCTCCTTCGTCAAGACGCTGCTCTCGCAGCTCACCCGCCAGCTCGCCGATCAGCTGCGGAGCCACGGCAGCACGGTCGACGAGGCCGACGAGGCGGTGCTGCGCGAGGACGTGCGGACCGCCCACGACGTCCGCGTCGCTCTCAACACCGCGTGGATCCCGCTGACCCCCGAGAAGCTGCTGCAGGACCTCTACGCCCGTCCGAACTGGTTCGCGACCCTCACGCCGCGCTGGACCGCCGCGCAGCGCTCCCTCCTCCGCCGAGACCGCGACGCTCCGTTCACGGTCTCCGACGTACCGCTGCTCGACGAGGCCGCGGAGCTGCTCGGCGCCTACGACGACCACGCCGACGCCTCGAAGAAGGCCGAGAAGGAGCAGCGCAAGCGCGACGTCGAGAACGCGGAGGCCGCCATCCGCAACATGGGCGTCGACGGCCTCGTCAACGCCAAGGACCTCGCGGCCGGCTTCGCCGAGCGCTCGGTGCTCGGGACCACCGCCGAGCGGGCCGCGGCCGACCGCACCTGGACCTACGGGCACGTCGTGGTCGACGAGGCGCAGGAGCTCTCGCCGATGCAGTGGCGGGTGCTGCTGCGCCGCTGCCCGATGCGCTCGTTCACGATCGTGGGCGACGTCGCGCAGGCGTCCGGCGCCTCCGCCGCCTCGAGCTGGGACGCCGCGCTCCGCGACACCTTCGGCCGCCAGGGCCGGGGAGTGGAGGCGGCGCCGTGGCGCCTGGAGGAGCTGACGGTCAACTACCGCACGCCCGCGCAGATCGTCGCCTTCGCCGAGCGGACGGCGCGCGAGAACGGGCTGGAGATCACGCCGGGGGAGGCCGTGCGCTCCACCGAGTGGCCGGTGCGGACGATCCGCGATCGCGGCGACGCGAGCCTCTCGGAGCGCGTGCTGGCGGCCGTCGTCGAGGACCGGGCGATCGAGGCGGAGGGGACGCTCGCGGTCATCGCGCCCGACGACGACCTCGCCGCGATCGCCGAGCGCCTCGAGGAGCGGTTCGGCCGGGAGGTGGGCCGCGGAGCGACCGGGCTCGACCGCGCGATCGCCGTGCTGTCGACGAACGACGCCAAGGGGCTCGAGTTCGACTCCGTGATCATCGCCCGCCCTCGCCTCATCGCGCAGACCGGCGAGCGCGGCGCCGCATCGCTCTACGTCGCGATGACCCGGCCGACGCAGCGCCTCACGCTCGTGGAGTGAGTGCTCGCAGCCCGCTCCCAGACTCCGCTCCCGAGCGCCGTAGGATCGAGGCATGAGCAGCGAGAACCTGACCAAGCCCGAGGTCGACGCCCCTGAGGGCCCGGCCCCCGACACCCTCGTCGTCGAGGACATCGTCGTCGGCGACGGCGCCGAGGCGCAGCCCGGCTCGACCGTCGAGGTCCACTACCTCGGCGTCGAGTACGACAGCGGCGAGGAGTTCGACTCCTCCTGGAGCCGCGACCAGTCGATCAACTTCCCCCTCAACAACCTCATCCGCGCCTGGCAGCAGGGCATCCCGGGGATGAAGGTCGGCGGCCGCCGCAAGCTGATCTGCCCGCCCGCGCTGGCGTACGGCCCGGCCGGCGGAGGGCACCCGCTCTCCGGCAAGACCCTGATCTTCGTGATCGACCTGCTCGGCACCAAGTAGCTCCGAGCACACGACGAAGGCGCAGCTCCTAGCGGGGCTGCGCCTTCTTCACGCGGTCGACCAGCTCGCGCCAGGCTCCGTCGAGCTCGGTCTCGCCGAGGCGGACGTGGTGCGTCTGCACGCGGATCTCGTAGACGAAGCGGTCGGCCCGGCCGGGGGACTCGCCGTCGGCGGCGTCCCAGGGGAGCGAGCCGAGCAGGTCGCGCCAGGCGCGCTCGTCGGGCTGCTGCTCGACGTCGACCCGCCACACCCGGCGGAGGCCGGCGACTCCGCCGCTGCGCGACACGATGACGTCCATGCGCGCGATGCTACCCGCCTCCGTCCTCGAGCGGACCGGCTCAGGCGGACAGCGTCACGCCGACCGTCGTCCAGCCGGTGCGCACGGCGGCCTCGACCTTGGAGCCGGATCCGTAGCGCTCGGCGGCGGCCCGCACGGTGAGCGCCGCGAACGCCTCGAAGTCGGCCGTCGCGGTGAGGACGCCCCCGGTCAGCACGTCGTACCAGACCTGCCCAGCGCGCTCCCACGCCTTCCCGCCGAGGGTCGTCGCCGCCACGGCGAACGCGCGGTTGGGGATCCCCGAGTTGATGTGCACTCCGCCGTTGTCGTCGTCGGTCTCGACGTAGTCGGCCATCGAGCCCGGCTGCGGGTCGGAGCCGAGGACGTCGTCGTCGTAGGCGGTGCCGGGGGCGATCATCGACCGCAGGGCCGTGCCCTGCACCTCGTCGGTGAAGAGCCCCTCGCCGATCAGCCAGCTCGCCTCGTCGGCGCTCTGGCCGGCGCCGTACTGCTCCAGCAGGGCTCCGAACACGTCCGAGACCGACTCGTTGAGCGCTCCGGACTGGCCGCGGTAGACGAGGTTCGCCGTGTACTCGGTGATGCCGTGGGCGAGCTCGTGGCCGATCACGCTCTGCGAGACGGTGAAGCGGCGGAACACCTGGCCGTCCCCGTCGCCGAAGACCATCCGCGAGCCGTCCCAGAAGGCGTTGTCGTAGTCGTCGCCGAAGTGCACGGTCGCGTCGAGCGGCAGCCAGGCGTCGTCGATCGAGTCGCGGCCGTACGCACCCTGCAGGAAGGCCGACATCGCGCCGAGGCCGTCGTACGCCTCGTCGACGGCCGCATCCCCCGTGGCCGCCTCGCCCTCGCGGCGGACGACCGTGCCGGGCAGCGTCTCCTCGGTCCGCGCGTCCGCGATGGTGCGCTGGAGGGACTGCACGCGGGTGCGCGGCGAGGACGTCGCGGCGGCGGTCGGCGCCCCGCGGTCGGGCGCGGGCTCTCCGGGCCGGACGCGCCGGAACGGCACGTCCTGCTCGAGCGAGCGGCTCGCGGCCCGCGCGGCCCGGGCGAAGGCCGGATCGTCGAGGCGGGCGATGCGGACGAGGAGGTACGGCGGCACGACGGTTCGTCTCATGCCCCGATCCTGGCACCGACGTCCGACACGGTCCCGGGCTCGCCCGGCGGGCCCGCATGCGGTAGCGCCGAGCGGTAGCGTGAGCGCGACGAGCGGTTTCCAGCGATCCGGGGCCAGGCCCCGAGGACGACGAGGGCGGACATGGGCATCATCACGCGGGGCTTCTTCGGCAAGAGGGAGGCGGACCCGGACCTCCCGCCGGGCCAGCACCTCGAGAACGGCTTCCCCGTCCTCTCGATCGGGCCCACCCCGAACATCCACGAGTGGGCCTTCTCCATCGACGGCGGACCCGCGGGCGTGCGCCGCTGGAACCGGGAGGAGTTCGACGCGCTCCCGCACGAGGACGTGCACACCGACATCCACTGCGTGACCCGGTGGTCGAAGCTCGGCACCAGCTGGCGCGGCGTCTCGGTCGACACTCTGCTGGAGGGCCTGGAGACGGACGCCGGCTTCGTCATGGCGCAGAGCTTCGGCGGCTACACGACGAACCTCCCGCTCGCCGAGATCCGAGGCGGGAGGGCCTGGGTCGTCACCGAGTTCGAGGGGAAGCCCCTCGCGGCCGAGCACGGCGGCCCCGCCCGGCTCCTGGTGCCGCACCTCTACTTCTGGAAGAGCGCGAAGTGGGTGCGGACGCTCCGCCTGATGCCCGGCGACGAGCCCGGCTTCTGGGAGCAGAACGGCTACCACATGCACGGGGACCCCTGGAAAGAGGAGCGCTACTGGTGATGTGGACGGAGGCGGTGGCCGAGTCGGTCGCGCCGCTCACGCCCACGTCGCGCCTCCTGGTGCTCCGCGTGCCCGGGTGGCCGGGCCACCTGGCGGGGCAGCACCTCGACGTGCGCCTCACCGCGCCCGACGGCTACCAGGCGAGCCGCTCCTACTCGATAGGCGCCCCGGCCGACGGGGAGCGGGTCGAGCTCGCGGTCGAGCGGCTGGACGACGGGGAGGTCTCCCCGTACCTGGTCGACGGCCTCGAAGCGGGCGACCGGCTCGAGATCCGCGGTCCGATCGGCGGCTGGTTCGTCTGGCGTCCGGAGCAGGCGGAGCCGGTGCAGCTGATCGCGGGCGGGAGCGGCGTGGTGCCGCTGATGGCGATGGCGCGCGAGCACGCCCGGTCCGGGAGCGCGGCGCGGATGCAGCTGCTCTACTCGGTCCGCTCGCCCGTCTTCGCCTACTACCGCGAGGAGCTGGCGGCGCTCGCCGAGCGGCCGGCCGCGACGGGCGGAGTCGCGGTGGACCACGTCTTCACCCGGGTGGCGCCGGCGGGAGCGGCGCGTCCGGCCGGCCGCGTCACTCCGGAGCTGCTCGCCGAGGCGGCTCTGCCGGCCTCGCTCGAGCCGACCGTCTACGTGTGCGGCCCGACCTCGTTCGTCGAGGCCGTCGCCACCGCCCTGGTCGAGCAGGGCCACGCGCCCGAGCGCGTGCGCACCGAGCGCTTCGGCGGCGCCTGACGCCATTCCCCGCGAGGCGCCGCGCCCCGGCGGCGCCCCGCGGGGAGGGATCACTCGAAGGAGACGGTGCGGTTCTCGCCGATGTCGGGCTGTCCGCCGGTGACGGCGGCCTTGAGGACCTTGAACAGCACGACCGGACGCGGCTCGTCGGTCGCCCACAGCTCGACGGTCTCGGCCTCGACGCGGATCAGCGCGACGGTCGGGTCGTCCTTGCCGTCGGGGAACCAGCCGGCGACGGCCGGGGACCACAGCTCGTCCACCTTCGCCGGGTCGTGCACGACGGTCGCCGAGCCGGCCACCGACAGGTAGCCCTTCTTCGACTCGAACGCGACGTTGACGCTCGGGTTCGCGCGGATGTCGTCGACCTTGGGCGACGGGTCCTGCGTGAAGAACCACAGTTCGCCGTCGAAGTCGATGTCCTGGGCCTTGAGCGGACGGCTGACGAGCTGCCCGGTGGCGTTGACGGTGGTGAGGAGCCCGATCCCGGCGCTCTTCACCATCTCGGTGATCTGCTCGCGGTCGTCGGAGTCGGCGGGAGTGATGTCGGTGTCGGTCATGGTGCCGACGCTACGCGGACCGTGCGCCGCCGCAAGGGGTGGCGACGCCTCCCCGCGCGTGTCTAGCGTCGAGGCATGGACACCGAATCGACGTACACCGCCATCCTCGACAGCGGAGCGGAGCAGGAGAGCATCCGCCTCGAGATGATCGACGGCTCCCCGCAGCGCTCCTTCACCCGCCTGGCCGACATCGACGGCGAGGAGGTCGAGGTGGTCTGGGAGCTGGAGCCCGACGACGACGGCTTCCACGTCTACCGCCCGGTGCGGGTCGAGGGCCGCGACGACGACAGCGGACTGGTCTCGGACGACCGGCTGACCGACGGCGGCGGCGCCGACGCGGCCTCCGGCGACTGATCCCCGGCGCGCCCGTCCGCCGGCCTGAGCCGAGCGGGCGGGCGCGCTGTCCCATCCGGCTCGAGGGAGACGCCCCTCCGCTCAGGCCGTCGGGTGCAGGGCGTCGTACCCACGGAACCCCGGTCGGAGTCGCAGCACCGCGGCGAGGATCGCGATGATCGCGAGCCCGCCCGCGAGCGGCGGCAGCCAGAGCAGCGCGAGCGAGGCGAGCAGTCCCGTGTAGAGGTCGCCGACCCGCGGGCCGCCCGTCACCACGACGATGAACACGCCCTGGAGCCGACCCCGCATGTTGTCGGGGACCGCGGTCTGCAGCATCGTCTGCCGGAAGATCGAGCTGACGTTGTCGGAGGCGCCCGCGCCGGCCAGGGCGACCGCCGCCAGCGCGATGAGCACCGCGTTCGGCGCCGACGCGTCGTGCTGCACGAATGCGGCACCGAGCAGGACCGCGCCGAACGCGACCACGAACGCTCCGTACACCTGGATCGAGCGGCCGATCGCGAGGCCCTGCCGGCGGACCCCGGTGAGCCGGCCGGAGAAGACGCCGCTGATCAGCGCCCCGATCGCGAACGCGGCCGTGAGGGCGCCCACCGTCACCGCGCCTCCGCCGAGCAGCACGGCGGCGGCGGCCGGGAAGACCACGCGCGGCTGTCCGAAGGTCATGGCCACGATGTCGACCAGGAAGGACATCCGGATGTTCGGGGCGCCCTTCAGGAAGCCCAGGCCGTAGCGGAGGGACTCCAGCCCCGGCCGCTGCCGCTCGCCCTCGGGCACGAGCGCCGGCAGCCCCGCGATGCCGAGGAACGCGGCGAGGAACAGCACGACGTCGATCGTGTACGTGATCGCGAAGCCGGAGGAGGCGACCAGCACGCCGGCGAGGGCGGGCCCCACGGTCACCTCGACTCCGCTCGCGATGCCGCCCAGCGCGGCGGCGGCGGGGACCAGCTCGGTGCGGAGCAGCCGCGGAGCCAGCGTCATCCGGGTGGTCACGATCACCGTCGTCGCCACCGCGTTCACGGCGGTGAGCACGTAGAGGGAGAGCGGGGTCTCGGCGCCGAGCCAGGCGAGGGCCGCGATCCCCGCGGTCGAGCCCCAGGCCACGACCGCGGCGAGCAGGAGCACCAGGCGGCGGTCGAACGCGTCGGCGAGCATCCCGCCGTAGAGGCCGGCGATCACGGTCGGGACCAGCGCCACCACGCCGACCAGCGCGACCGCGAGGGTCGATCCGGTGAGCTCGTAGATGTGCAGGCCGACCGCGACGATCGTCATCTGGCCGCCGATGCCCGAGATCACGTTGCCGGCCCAGAGCCGGGCGAAGGCCGGGGACTCGCGGAGGGGGGAGACGTCGAGGACGTGGCTGCGCCGGGGGGCGCGGGGGGTCTGGCTCACTCGCTCCATTCTGCTGACTCCGCCGCCCCGGCGGGCCGCGTCGCGCCGATCCGGGGGCTCAGGGGTCATCCCCTAGGGTGAGAGGCATGAGCACGTCATCCGACGGCGCGCCCGGGCGTCAGGGTCCTCCTGCCCCGCGAGCAGCCGGAGCCGCCCCCTCGCGACGCTCGATCCGCACCGCCGCCGAGGCGGGCGCGCGTCGCGCGGCGGCCGCCACGGGCGGTCGGCGCAGCTCCACGGGCGGCGTCCGCGCCGGAGCCGCTCGGACCGGTGCCACGGCCTCGGGAGCTCGCCGGTTCCTCCGCCGCTACGGAGCCGGGATCGTCTCGGTCCTCCTGGCCGTCCTCGCGGTCCCGCTGTCGTTCTTCGTCTGGTACGCCCTGATCTCGCTCGGCGCCTACCCGGGCGACCAGGCCGTCAGCGACCTGCTGGTCGGCGTGCTCTACACCGCGCTCGTGCACGCGGTCCTGCTCGCCGGGATCCTGCTCGCCGTCTCCACCCTCCGCGCCCGGCGTCGCGAGAAGCGCCCGCCGATCGCCGGCTGGATCGGCGTGGTCCTCAACGTCCTCGTGCTCGTCTACTGGCAGCTGCTGGTCTCGCCGTGGCTCGTCGTGCTCTGGAACCGGGCCACCGGCTCCTGATACCGCCCTCCCTCTGGTAGAGTCGTCCGGTTGCCGTTCGACGGCCGCGGATCAAGAGAGCCCACGCATCAGGCGCCGGGCACCGCGCAACGAGAGAGAGGGGATCCCATATATGGCACTCGAAGCAGATGTCAAGAAGGCGATCATCGAAGAGTACGCGACCCACCCCGGTGACACCGGATCCCCCGAGGTGCAGGTGGCCGTCCTGACCAAGCGGATCAAGGACCTCACCGAGCACCTCAAGGAGCACAAGCACGACCACCACTCGCGTCGTGGTCTGCTGCTGCTCGTGGGTCAGCGTCGTCGACTCCTCGGCTACCTGTCGGATGTGGACATCAACCGCTACCGCTCGCTGATCGAGCGTCTCGGTCTGCGCCGCTAGCTCCTCCCGGAGCAGGGCGCGGTCTCGATGACACCGCGAACTTCTTGCCGAACGGGCCGTTCTCCTCGCGGAGGGCGGCCCGTTCGCGTTCCCGGGCGGACGAGGCGCGCGGCGCCGGTCAGGGCAGGGGAGCGGGGCGGTCGACTCCGCCCCACGAGTAGCCGCTCGAGGCCGAGAACCAGTCGGCCGCGGCCCGCTGGAGCGCCGTGTCGTCCTCGGGGCGGCCGGGAGCCTCCACGGCGTCGACGAGCCCGGGCAGGGCGATCCGCCAGGCCGCCGCGCTGCGCTGGGCGCGGCCCCAGTCGCGCGCGCACACCGGGTCCTCGGCCGCCGCGGCGAGAGCCCGCGGCGAGGTCACCCGCCAGCCGGTGTCCGACTCCGCGACCACGACCGCGCAGGTGAGCGCGGCGCCGCGGATGATGCTGTCGGGACCGGCGGAGGGGCCGATCGCCTGATCCTGAGCCGCGACCACCGCGGTGAGCGCGAGCTGCAGCCGGGTCGAGGGCTCGTCGGGCCGCGGTCGGATACTCCCGTCGCCGGCCGAGACCGAGGCCGCCGATCCGGGTGCGAGGAGCAGCCCGGAGGAGGACTGCGACGCGTGCAGGCTCAGCAGACCCGTCACTCCGTCCGTCCCGCTCGTCACGCCCCGCACCGAGGAGTCGCCGAGACTCCAGACGACGGGGGTGCGGTTGTGGATCGTGAGGCGCCGGTGGTCCTCGTCGAGGCAGGCCACGAGGTGGCCGGCCGGCACGCCCGCTCCGCCCTCGAAGGCGGACGAGGCGGCCAGCAGCTCCCGGGCGTCGTCGCACTGGGCGGGGGCGTCGGAGGCGGCGGCGGCCTGGTCGGCGACCGGCGCCCGGGGGGCGAGGGAGCCCTGCACGCCCGCGACCGCCGCCGTGGTGAGCGCCGCGGCGGCGAGGAGGAGGACCACGCCGCGCCTGCCCATCCTCCGCACCTCCTGGTCGGAGGCTAGCCCGGCGCGGGCGCTCGGGCCAGCGCTGCGAGGGGCTCGCGAAGTGTCCGGCAGGAATTCTTTCGAAGAATCTCAGACCGGGTGCATCCGAGGAGGCGCCTCGGCCGGAAGTAGTGGTGAAGGCCCTTCTCGACCACCCCCCGACCCCTCGCGGGTCCCATCGTGAAAGAGGAACACCGTGACCACCTCCCGCTTCTCCCGCAGCCTGCTCGCCGGTGCCTGCATCGGAACCCTGGCCGTCGTCGGCATCGCAGCCACGCCCGCCGCCGCCGCCGACGCCGACTCGGCCGACCTCTCGGTCCTGCACGCCGTCCCCGACACCCCGGTCGACGTCTACGTCGACGGCAAGCTGACGCTCGACGACTTCACCCCCGGCTCGCTCGCCGGCCCGCTCGACCTCCCCACCGGCACCTACAAGGTCGCCATCACGGCCTCCACCGCCGCGGACGCCAGCGCCCCCGTGATCGGCCCGATCGACATCAGCCTCGAGGCGGGGAAGAGCTACACCGTCGCGGCGCACCTCAAGCCGGACAACACCCCCACCGCGACCCTCTTCACCAATGACATCTCGAAGACCGCCGCGGGCGAGGGCCGGCTCACGGTCCGCCACATCGCCGCCGCTCCGGCCGTGGACATCCTCGCCGGAGGGTCGCCCGTCCTGACGAACGTGACGAACCCGAACGAGGGCGTGCTGAACCTCGCCCCGGCCACGATCTCGACCGTGGTCGCCGCGACCGGGACCACCGCGCCGGTCATCGGCCCGGCCGACGTGCAGGTCCAGGAGGGCGTGAACACGATCGTCTACGCCTGGGGCAGCCTGGAGAAGGGCAACCTCGCTCTCGCGACGCAGACCATCGATGGACTGCACTCCTCGCCGTCGGGCGTCCCCGCCGGTGAGGCCGGCCTCGCGGCGGACAACCGCCCCGACGCCGCCGCGGGCTGGTGGGGCGGAGCACTGCTCGCCGCCCTCGCCGCTGCCGGCGCTGTGCTGATCGGCCGCCGCACCGCCGCCTCGCGTCGCTGACCCGAGGATCCGACCGCCGGGTCGGCCGTGCTGGAGCGCGGCCGTCCCGGCACCCCCGACCACGACCCAGGAGGACGCCATGAGCCGGAGCCCCTTCCCTCTGCGCGTCCTCGCCGTGGTCGGGCTGATCGTGGCCGGTGCCGGTCTCGCCGGATGCGCGGCGCAGGAGTCCCGGGTGGAGCCCGCTCCCGCCGCCGTCTCCTCGGCGCCCCAGCAGCCGGTGCCGGCCACGGTCCCCTCCTCGCCCGCGGCGACCCTGCCGGAAGCGGTGCCGTCCGTCCCGGTGGCGGATGCTCGGCTCGGCGCGACCCCCGCCCCCACCGCGCTCGCTCCCGAGCGGCTCGTCGTCAACGGGCTCCCCGTCGACATGGCCGTCGAGCCGGTCGGAGTCGCGGACGACGGCACGATGGAGCTCGTGCCCGACACGCAGGTCGCCGGCTGGTACCGCTTCGGCGCCGGCCTCGACGAGCCGGAGGGCACGGTCGTGATCGCCGCGCACGTCGACTCCCTCGCCTACGGCCTCGGGCCGTTCGTCGAGCTGAAGAAGGCGGTCCCGGGCCAGACCGTGACCCTCACCGGCGCGGACGGCGCGGAGCGCGCGTACACCGTCTCGACGGTGGAGACCACGGAGAAGACCACGGTCGACCTCTCGGCCGTGTTCGCCGCCGACGGACCGCCGCGGCTGGTCCTGATCACCTGCGGCGGCGACTTCGACTACGACACCCGCCACTACCTCAGCAACGTGGTGGTCACGGCCGTCCCGGCCGGCTGACCCGCCCGCCCGAGCCTCAGCGACGTACGATGAGCCTCGCAGCGCCGCACGCCCCCGGGCAGCAGCGCTCCCCGCAGCCCTGGAGGGACCCCCTGATCGAGACCATCGAGCCCGCCGACGGCGCCGAGGCCGACAGCGCTCTCGTGGCCCGGCTCGGCCGCCGCTTCGCCGCAGGGGAGGAGGCGGCGCTCGCCGAGGCGTACTCGCGCTGGTCGCCGCTGGTCTTCACGCTGGCGCTGCGCTCGCTCGGCGACCGCGGCGACGCGGAGGACGTGGTGCAGCGCGTGTTCGTCTCGGCCTGGACCTCGCGCTCGGGCTTCGACCCCGGACGGGCGGCTCTCGGAGCCTGGCTGGTCGGGATCTCCCGGAGGAGGATCGCGGACGCGCACGAGGCGCGGGCGCGCGAGCGGAGGCTCACCGAGGCCCTCGTCGCCGTCACGCCGGTCGAGGAGGGGGAGGCCCCCGTCGACCTCGAGGCGCGGATCCTGATCGCCGACGAGCTGGCCCGCCTGGATCCCGTCCCCCGGCGGGTGATCGGCCTCGCCTTCTACGAGGACCTCACCCACACCGAGATCGCCGAGCGCACCGGCCTGCCGCTCGGTACCGTCAAGAGCCACATCCGCCGCAGCCTCGACCGGCTCCGCTCCCGCCTGGAGGTGAGCAGCACATGACCCACCTCGATCCCGACGAGCTCGCCCTGCTCGCCCTCGGCGAGCACTCGAGCGACGCCGAGCAGGCCCACCTGCGCGACTGCCCCGACTGCGCCCGGCAGCTGGTCGAGCTCGGCCACGCCGCGGGCCTGGGCCGTGCGAGCCGTGCTGTCGAGCTGGAGGCGCCGCCCGCGATCGTCTGGGACCGCATCCGCGAGGAGCTCGCCCTCGGCGACCTCGGGCCCGGCGCCCTGCCGTCGTCGGCCGCTGCCGTGCCGCCTCCGCTCGCCCTTCCCCCGGGACGGCACCGTCCCGCCCGCCGCCGCCGGCCCCGCGCTCTGAGCGCCGTGCTGGCCGCTCTCGGCGCGCTCGTCATCGGGGTCGCGGGCGGAGCCTGGTGGCAGGCCTCGCGGAGCGACGACACCGCCGCCGTCGTGGCGCGCGCTGATCTCGCCGCTCTCCCCGACTGGCAGGGAGCGAGCGGAACCGCCGAGCTGGAGGACGCCGACGGCACCCGCCGCCTGCACGTGCACCTCGATGCGCAGAGCGCGGACGACTCGTACCGGGAGGTCTGGCTCCTCGCCGCCGACGCCTCCGGGCTGGTCGGGCTCGGCGTGCTCGACGGGACCGACGGCGTCTTCGCCGTGCCCGATGACGTCGACCTCGCCGAGTACTCGCTCGTGGACGTCTCCCAGGAGCCGTTCGACGACGACCCGGAGCACTCCGGCGACTCGATCGTCCGCGGCCCCCTGCGCGAGGGCTGAGGCCTAGGCCGAGCGCTCCGCCAGCACGGCCGTGAGCGCCTGCACCGCGGCGGAGGGGCGCGGCGCCGTGCAGACCGAGAGCTCCCAGACCAGCCCCGGCCAGTCGAGCGCGAGGGCCGTGACGCCCTCCAGCGGCTCGACGCCCGCGCGCGGCACGATCGCCGGCCCCAGCCCCGCCTGCACGAAGCGGGGGATCCCCGGCAGATCGGCGACCTCGGTGGCCACCCGGCGCGACGCCCCGGCTTCGCGGAAGGCGAGGTCGACGGCGACCCTGTTGCCGAAGCCGGCGGGCGTGTCCACGAAGGTGAGCCCGTCGAGGTCCTGCGGGGAGGGCGGTCCCGCCGCGGCGAGCGGATCCGCGCTCTCCACCAGCAGGACGTAGTCGCTGCGCACCAGCCGCGTCACCGCCAGGCCCCGCAGCTGCGCCGCGGGCAGTGCCAGCAGAGCGGCGTCGAGCAGGCCGCGGCGCAGGTCCTCGGCGAGACCGGTGGAGCCGGTGGTCGAGGTGCGCAGGAGCAGGTCCACCAGCGGGTGCCGAGTGCGGAAGACGCCGAGCGCGCCGGGCAGGTCGACGAGGTCGAGGGCGGAGAAGGTGCCCACCCGCACCCGCCCGCGGAGCCCCGCCGCGTCGTCGGCCGCGAGCGAGCGCATCCGGTCGAGGCTGTCGATCGCCGATCGGGCCGAGGGCAGGAGCGCCTCGCCGACCGCGGTGAGCGCCACCCGCCGGGTCGAGCGGGCGAACAGCGGCGAGCCGAGCTCCTGCTCGAGCGAGCGGATGCTCGCCGAGAGGGTCGACTGCACGACGAACAGGCGCGCGGCCGCCCGGGTGAAGCTGAGCTCCTCGGCGACGGCGACGAAGGCGGCGAGCTGGCGGTCGTCCATCCGCCCATTATCCAGCAGGGACGATCAATCCAACCGAGATCCTCCGTTGGACACGGATGATGGGGCGGAGCACTGTGGACACCGTGACCACCACCGAGCGCTCCCTGCCGTCCGTCCACCGCCGCGAGCTCCCGCACCGCCACGGCTTCTGGGTGATCGCCGTCGCCTTCCTCACGGTGATGGCGTTCTCGACCGTGCCGACACCGCTCTACGCGATCTACCAGCAGCGCGACGGGTTCCCGGCCTTCGTCGTCACCGTGGTCTTCGCCGCGTACGCGGTCGGAGTCGTGGCGAGCCTCTTCCTCGCCGGGCACGTCAGCGACTGGCTCGGCCGCCGCCGGATCCTGCTCGCGTCGATCCTCGTCGAGGTCCTGGCGGCCGCCGTGTTCCTGCTCTGGCCGGACGTGCCCGGGCTGATCCTCGCCCGCCTGCTGACCGGGCTCGGCGTCGGCGCGCTCACCGCGACGGCCACCGCCCATCTCTCGGAGCTGCGCGCCGTCGCCCGCCCGGAGGAGGGCCCCGGCACCTCCCGCGCCGTCTCCGCCCTCGTCAACATGGGCGGGCTGGCGCTCGGCCCGCTCGTCGGCGGGGTGTTCGCCGTGACGGTGCGCGAGCCCCTGGTCGTCCCGTACGCCGTGTTCCTCGTCCTCCTGGTCGTCCTCGGGATCGGCGTCGCGCTCGTCCCCGAGACGGTCGAGCGGCGCGAGGTCCTCCCGGCCTACCGTCCGCAGCGCCTGGCCGTGCCGGCCGCCTCCCGCGGCGTCTTCCTCTCGGCCGCGGTCGGCGCGTTCGCCGGGTTCGCCGTGTTCGGCCTCTTCACCTCGCTGGCGCCGACCTTCCTCGCCGGGCGCTTCGGCGAGACCTCCCACCTCGAGGCGGGCGCGGTCTCCTTCGGGGTCTTCGCCGCCGGAGCCGTCGCGCAGCTGGTCTCGATCCGGCTGTCCTCGCGGACGGCGCTCCGCCTCGCGGCCGTGGCGCTGACGGCCGGGCTGCTGCTGGTCGCGACCGGCGCCGTGATCGTCTCGGTGTCCGCCTTCATCATCGGCGGGGTGCTCGCGGGAGCGGGCGTGGGCCTGCTCTTCCGCCTGGCGCTCGGAGTCGCCGGCTCGCTCGCCACCGACGAGACCCGCGGCGAGGTGCTCGCGGCCGTGTTCCTCGCCGCCTACCTCGGCCTCGCGGTGCCGGTCCTGGCGATCGGTGCCGCGCTCGCGCTCCTGCCGGCCGTCCCGGTCCTGCTCGGCTTCGTCGCCGTCGTGCTCGTCCTGGTGCTCGCGGCGATCGCCCGGATGCGGCGCACCGCCTGACGCGAGCGGGGGAGGGGCCGCGAGCTAGACAATGGAGGCATGAAGCTCTTCCCGTTCGGACGCGGCGACGCGAACCCCCTCCCCTCCGACGACCGCGGCTCGGGCAAGCTCGACGACTACGACTACGAGCTGCGCCCGAAGTCGCGGCGCGGTGACACCCTCCTCCGCCTCGCCGACTCCCGGCCGCACCAGGACGAGATCGCGCGGGTGCTCGCCCTCGGCGAGGACGAGGTCACGGCCGTGATCCCGCGCCGCACCGCGGAGGAGGAGCGCGTGGACGCTCCGATGCCGGTCCGCCTGTTCGCGGCCCAGCGCCCCTCGGGGCTCGTCGGCCAGGTGCCGCGCGGTCTCGAGAACGTGGTCGAGGCCGCCCTCGCCCGGCTCTCGGAGGCGGGGAGGTCGCCCCGCGTGCCGGCCCGCATCGTGACGGTGAGGGGCGGGCTGCGCGTCGAGCTGCTGATGCACGAGACGCGGGGCTGACGGGCGGAGGGCCCGCCGGGTCGGCGCGGTCCATGGAGGAACCGCACCGCGGCTGATAGCATGAACCGGTTCCGAATCCGAAAGCGACCGCCGGTCGACCCAGGATTCGAGCCACGGAGCAGGCCGGCAGGAAGCTGGTCCTCGGTGGTGGAGTCCCGGACGGCGGCAGCGTGCGACAGAGCACGGGCCGCCGCGGCACGAGTCGCAGGCGGCACGTCCCGCTCGCGGCACAGGTCGCGACAGCCCGGAGCTCTTCTACTGGTGGCCAGCACGAACGCCCTCCACACGACGGCACGGCGCGAAGCCCTGCCGTGGGATCGTCTCGATTCCTGACCGGACCGCTGCTCCGACGAACGCCGGCGCCCAGAAGGGGCGCCGCTGCAGACGTTAAGGAGACAGACCTCTTGGAAGGTCCTGAAATCACATTCGCCGAAGCCGTTCTCGACAACGGCTCGTACGGCACCCGCACCGTCCGCTTCGAGACCGGCCGCCTCGCGCAGCAGGCTCAGGGCGCCGTCGCCGCCTACCTCGACGAGGACACCATGCTCCTCTCGGCCACGTCGGCCTCGAAGAACCCGAAGGACAACTTCGACTTCTTCCCGCTGACCGTCGACGTCGAGGAGCGCTCCTACGCCGCCGGCAAGATCCCCGGCTCGTTCTTCCGCCGCGAGGGCCGCCCCTCCACCGAGGCGATCCTGGTCTGCCGTCTGATCGACCGGCCGCTGCGCCCCTCGTTCGTCGAGGGCCTGCGCAACGAGGTCCAGATCGTCATCACGGTCCTCAGCATCGCGCCGGACGAGTTCTACGACGCCCTCGCGATCAACGCCGCGAGCGCGTCCACGCAGATCTCCGGCCTGCCGTTCTCCGGCCCGGTCGCCGGCGTCCGCCTGGCGCTCATGTCCGACGGCTCCGGCAACGACCAGTGGGTCGCCTTCCCCAAGGCCTCCCAGCTGGAGAACGCCGTCTTCGACCTCACCGTCGCGGGCCGCGTCGTCACCAACGAGGACGGCTCCTCGGACGTCGCCATCATGATGGTCGAGGCCGAGGCCACGGAGTCCTCCTGGAACCTCATCAAGGCGGGTGCGACCAAGCCCAGCGAGGACGTCGTCGCCGAGGGCCTCGAGGCCGCCAAGCCCTTCCTCCGCGCACTCGTCGAGGCGCAGGCGAAGCTCGCCGCCGAGACCGCGAAGCCGGTCAAGGACTACCCGGTTTTCCTGCCCTACGCGCAGGAGACCTACGACAACGTCGCCGAGCTCAGCTACGACGAGCTCGTCCGCGTGTACCAGATCGCCGACAAGGTCGAGCGGCAGGACGCCGACGACGCCCTCAAGGCGCGCGTCAAGGAGCAGATCGCCGAGCGCATCGCCTCGGGTCAGCTGTCAGCCGAGGCCTACAACCAGGTCGGAGCGGCGTACAAGTCCGTCACGAAGGTGGTCGTCCGCGGCCGCATCCTCCGCGACGGCGTGCGCATCGACGGACGCGGCCTGGCCGACATCCGCCCGCTCGACGCCGAGGTGCAGGTCATCCCGCGCGTCCACGGCTCGGCCATCTTCCAGCGCGGCGAGACCCAGATTCTGGGTGTCACCACGCTGAACATGCTCAAGATGGAGCAGCAGATCGACTCGCTGTCGCCCGTCACCAAGAAGCGGTACCTGCACCACTACAACTTCCCGCCCTACTCGACCGGTGAGACCGGCCGCGTCGGATCGCCGAAGCGTCGCGAGATCGGGCACGGCTTCCTCGCCGAGCGCGCCCTCGTGCCGGTGCTGCCGAGCCGCGAGGAGTTCCCCTACGCGATCCGCCAGGTCTCCGAGGCGCTGAGCTCCAACGGCTCGACCTCGATGGGCTCGGTCTGCGCGTCGACCCTGTCGCTCCTCAACGCCGGAGTGCCGCTGCGCGCCCCGGTCGCGGGCATCGCGATGGGCCTCGTGTCCGACGTCGTCGACGGCCAGACCCGCTACGCGGCGCTGACCGACATCCTGGGCGCCGAGGACGCGCTCGGCGACATGGACTTCAAGGTCGCCGGAACCGCCGAGTTCGTCACGGCCATCCAGCTCGACACGAAGCTCGACGGCATCCCGTCGTCGGTGCTCGACGCCGCGCTCAAGCAGGCCAAGGACGCCCGCACCACGATCCTCGCGGTGCTCACGGCGGCCATCGACCAGCCCGACGAGATGGCCCCGACCGCGCCCCGCGTGATCTCGGTGCAGATCCCCGTCGACAAGATCGGCGAGCTGATCGGCCCCAAGGGCAAGACGATCAACGCGATCCAGGACGAGACCGGCGCCGACATCTCCATCGAGGAGGACGGCACCGTCTACATCGGAGCCGTCGACGGCCCGTCGGCCGAGGCCGCGCGTGCGCAGGTCAACGCCATCGCGAACCCGACCAACCCCGAGGTCGGCGAGCAGTTCCTCGGAACCGTCGTCAAGCTCGCGACGTTCGGCGCGTTCGTCTCGCTCCTCCCCGGCAAGGACGGACTGCTGCACATCAGCGAGGTCCGCAAGCTCGCCGGCGGCAAGCGCGTCGAGAACGTCGAGGACGTCCTCGGAGTCGGTCAGAAGCTGCTCGTCCAGATCACCAAGATCGACGACCGCGGCAAGCTGTCCCTCGCGCCCGTCGTGGCCGAGGAGGCCGAGGCAGAGGCTCCCGCCGAGAGCTGATCCCTCCTGCACGACCGTGACGCCCGTTCCACTCCGGTGGGGCGGGCGTCCGTCGTCGGCGGGGGCATGGGGTACGGTGGCGGGACCGCGCCGCACCGCCCCGACCGGAGGACTCCGTGACCGACCCGACGCCCCTGGCCACCGAGCCGGAGACGCCCCTCCTCTCACGCACCCTGGGTCGGACCGGCCTCCCCGTGCATCCTCTCGCCCTCGACGGCTCCGTCTTCGGCTGGGCCGCCGGGATCGACGACACCACCGAGGTGCTCGACGCGTTCGGCCGTCTCGGCGGCACCCTGATCTCGACCGCGGACCACTACGCGACCGGTCGGAGCGAGTACATGATCGGCCGCTGGCTCGAGCAGAGCGGGCTGCGCGAGCGGATGCTGGTCGCGACGAAGGTCGGCCGGCACCCGGACGCGCCGGGCCTCGCCCCGGAGGACGTCCGCATCGCGATCGAGGGGAGCCTCGAGCGGCTCGGCACCCGGATCGACCTGCTCTCGTTCGACAGCGAGGACCCCGGGATCCCCATCGCCGACAGCCTGGCGGCGGTCGCGCCGTTCCTGGCGGACGGCTCGGTCGGCGCCCTGGGCGCCGCGCACTTCAGCGGAGCCGCGATCACGGCGCTGCACGAGACGGCGACCGCGTTCGCGCTGCCGTCGCTCTCGGCCGTCGTGTCGGAGTACAGCCTGATGGAGCGCCGGACCTACGAGACCGACGTCGCCCCCGAGGTGGTGCGGCTCGAGCTCGGCACCCTCGCGCGGCTGCCCCTGGCGAGCGGCTACCTCACCGGCGCCCTGCGCAGCCGCACGGACGAGCCGGAGTCGGCCCTGTTCGAGGCGGGCCTGGACTACGTCGGCCGCCACGGCTCCCGCGTGCTCGCGGCCCTCGACGAGATCGCCGGGGCCCACGGCACGGAGCCCGGCGTGGTCGCGCTCGCCTGGGTGCTCTCGCACCAGGAGGTCTCGGCGGCGATCGTCCGGGCGCGGAACGCCGCGGAGCTCGAGTCGCTGTTCGCGGCGGCCGCGCTCCCGCTGACCCGCAGCGACGTCGCTCAACTGGACCGCGTCTCCGCCTGAGGCCCTCGCCCGCTGGTCCACCGCCGTCGGGCGCCGCGCCCCGCGCCGTGCTCGGAGCGGGGCGCGGCGAGGTTCAGCGGCGCAGGATGCGCGCCTCCCACGGGCCGAGCGTCGACCCGGTCGCACCGGCGACGTTGCCGAGGACCGTCTCGGCAGCCGCCCACTCCTCGAGCAGCGGCACCTCGAGCGGCTCACCGGACACGTTCCCGACGACGAGCAGCTCGCCCGGTCCGGTGCGCGTGAAGGCGAAGAGCGCGGGGTGCTCGGGCTCCAGCAGCGCGAAGCGGCCCAGCTGCACCGTCTCGTCGGCGTGCCGCAGCGCGATCAGCGCCCGGTAGTACTCGAAGACCGACCGCTCGGCGGCCCGATCGGCGGCGACGTTCACCTCGGCGGCGTTCGGGTTGACCGCGATCCACGGCTCGCCGGTCGTGAAGCCGGCCTGGAGGCTGTCGTCCCACTGCACCGGCGTGCGGGCGTTGTCGCGGCTCTGCGCGCGCAGCCCGGCGAGCACGGTCGCCGGGTCCTCGCCGCGCTCGCCGACGGCCTCGGCCCAGTAGTTCAGGGACTCGACGTCGCGGAAGTCCTCGATGCCGGCGAACGGGACGTTCGTCATCCCGATCTCGTCGCCCTGGTAGATGTACGGCGTGCCGCGCTGGAGGTGGAGGAGCGTCGCCCAGAGGGTCGCGGACTCGTAGCGGTGCGCGCCGTCGTCCCCGAAGCGCGAGACGAGACGCGGCTGGTCGTGGTTGCCGAGGTACAGGCTGTTCCAGCCGCGCTCGGCCAGGCCGTCCTGCCAGCGCGCGAGGTTGGCCTTCAAGGCGACCAGGTCCAGCGGCACCGGGTGGAACTTGTCGACTCCGTGGTCGATGCCGACGTGCTCGAACTGGAAGACCATGTCGAGCTCACGCCGCTCGGGATCGGTCACGAGCACCGCCTCCTCGAGGGTGACCCCGGGCATCTCGCCGACGGTGAGGAAGGAGCCCTCGCGGTGCGCGAACACGGCCTCGTGCATCTCGCGGAGGTACTCGTGGAGCCGCGGACCCACCCCTCCGACGATGCCCGCGCCGCCCTGCTCGCCGTCGACGGCTCCGACGTCCTTCGAGACGAGGTTGATCACGTCCATCCGGAAGCCGTCCACTCCGCGGTCGAGCCAGCGGTTCATCATCGCGTGCACCGCGTGCCGCACCTCGGGGTTCTCCCAGTTGAGGTCCGGCTGCTGCACCGCGAAGAGGTGGAGGAAGTACTCGTCCGTCGCCGGGTCGAGCGTCCAGGCCGGGCCGGAGAAGTAGGAGCGCCAGCCGTTCGGCTCGGCGACGTCGAGGCCGGCGCCGGCGGCCGCCTCGAGCTCGCGGCCGGGCTCGGCCGAGCGGCGCCCGCGGCGCCACCAGTACCAGTCGCGCTTCGGGTCCTCCTGCGAGGAGCGGGACTCGACGAACCAGGCGTGCTCGTCGCTCGTGTGGTTGACCACGAGGTCCATCACGATGCGGATGCCGCGCTCGTGGGCCTCCGCGAGGAGCAGGTCGAACTCCTCCAGCGTCCCGAACCGCGGGTCGATGTCCTCGTAGTCCGAGATGTCGTAGCCGTTGTCGTGCTGCGGCGACGGGTAGACCGGCGAGAGCCAGATCACGTCGACCCCCAGGTCGGCGAGGTGGTCGAGCTTCGAGCGGATGCCGCCCAGGTCGCCGATGCCGTCGCCGTTCGAGTCCGCGAACGAGCGCGGGTAGATCTGGTAGACGACGGCGCTCGTCCACCAGGGCGCTGACGTCTCCCGCTCGGGGGAGTCGGAGGTCGGGGCGGCGGTCTCGGAGGGGGTCGGGGCGGCGGAGTCCATGGTCGCGAATCTAGCCCGGACGGCCGACACGGAGGGGCCCGCCGCACCGCTCGCCGGCGCGAGTCGACCCCGCCGGCGGCGCCCGTGTAACGATCTGGTGAACCGTGCGCGACCCGGCGGAGTGGCGGCTACGGCGCTCGGATACTCTCTCCCCTGGCGGGACCCGAGCCGCCGCAGGGAGAGTGGTGGCGTGCCCAGGGACAGGACCGGCGCCGTCGTGCGGGCTCCCCGTCACAGTGCCGTCCCGCTCCCGCCCGCGGCCTCCCGCGCAGCCTCCTCGAGCGGCGTCCTCGCCGAGACCGGCCCCGTCGAGCCGACCGCCGTCGCACCCTCGCACCGCCGGCCGATGGGCGACTCCGGCCACGATCTCTTCCCCTTCGTGCTCGACGCGGCGGCGCTCGGCCGCGACGACGGTGCCGCGCTGCTCGAGCGCTACGCGGCGTGGGGCGGCAACGGCGTCGTCGTCACCGACTCGAGCCTCGCGGAGGGCGTCGGCGGCTGGCCCGCCGGACACCGCGACCGGGACCGCTTCCTCCTGATCGGCCGCTTCGCCGCTCCGGTCGGCGCGCCCGCGACGCCGCGTGCGCTCGTGGACCGTGTCGAGGGGGCGCTGCGCCGCCTCCGCACCGATCGCCTCGATGTGCTGGCGGTCCGCCCCGACGGGGCCGGGCGCCTCGACGAGCTCCTCAGCGCTGTCGACGTGCTGCTGGCGCGCGGGCTGGTGCGGTCGGTGGTCGCCTCCGGATTCTCCCCGGAGGAGCTGTTCGAGGCGCGCGTCCTGGCCGCCCACGGGCTGCCCCGCCTCGCCGGCGCGGAGGTCCGCTGGAACCTGCTGGAGCGGCCCGGCTCGGAGGGCGATCTCGGCCTCGTCGCCGCCGGCCAGGGACTCGCCCTGCTCGCGACCGTCCCCCTCGCCCACGGGTTCCTCCGCGGCGCCGAGCGCACCCGCCGCGAGCTCGGCCGCCTGCCCGACGGGGCACTCGCCGCCGCCCACCTCGGGCGCCGCGGACGCCGGGTCCTCGCCGTCCTCGACGCGATCGGTGCCGAGCTCTCGGCCGCTCCCGCCGCCGTCGCCCTGGCCTGGCTGCTCGGCCGGCCGCGGCTGACCGCCGCGACGGTCGCCCCGCGCTCACCCGCCGACGTGGACGCGCTGGTGCGCGCGGTCTCGCTCGAGCTCGACCCCGGACACCTGGCCGCGCTGGAGCGCGCGCGCCGCTGACCGCGCCCGTCCGCGACGCCCCCTGCACCTCTCCGGCCACGGCGCGACAGCCCGGCTCGGGCCGCCGTCGCGGTGGCCTAGGGTGGGCACGATGAATCACGGAGTCGCACTGCCCCTCGACCAGCCGGAGACGTCAGTCCGGGCCGCAGGCGGATCCACGGTCCGCCGCTCCGTCCTCCCGAGCGGTGTCCGCATCCTCAGCGAATCGGTGCCCGGCGCCCGCAGCGCCACGATCGGCTTCTGGGTCGCCGCGGGTTCTCGCGACGAGCGGCCCGGCCGCCCCGCGACCGCGGGCGAGCCCGCCGTGCCCTCCAACGTCGGCTCGACGCACTTCCTCGAGCACCTGCTGTTCAAGGGCACGCAGAAGCGGTCCGCCCTCGACATCGCCGTGTCCTTCGACTCCGTGGGCGGGGAGCACAACGCTCTCACCGCCAAGGAGTACACCTGCTACTACGCCAAGATCCAGGACCGCGACCTCCCGATGGCGGTCGAGGTGATCGCCGACATGGTGACCTCGAGCCTGATCGATCCGGACGAGTTCGAGACCGAGCGCGGGGTCATCCTCGAGGAGCTGGCGATGGCGGACGACGATCCGGCCGACGTGGCGGGCGAGAAGCTGTTCGAGGCCGTGTTCGGCGACCACCCGCTGGGCCGCCCGATCGGGGGCACCGCCGCGACCATCGGCGAGGCCACCCGGGACGCGGTCTGGGCGCACTACCGCGCCGCCTACCGCCCGCGAGACGTGGTGATCACCGTCGCCGGCGCCGTCGACCACGAGGCGCTCGTCGCGCTGCTCCAGCGGGTCCTCGTCGCCGACGGCTGGGACCTCGGCACGGCGGCCCCGCCCGTCGAGCGGCGCGTCGGCGGCCGTGCGTCCTACACCCGCGGCAGCGCCCTGTCGGTGGTGCACCGCCCCACCGAGCAGGCGAACCTGCTGGTCGGCTTCCCCGGTCTCGCCGCGGGCGACGAGCGGCGGATGACGATGGGCGTCCTCAACTCGATCCTCGGCGGCGGCATGTCCTCGCGGCTGTTCCAGGAGGTGCGCGAGAAGCGCGGCCTGGCCTACTCCGTCTACTCCTTCGCCCCGTCCTACTCGGACGCGGGCCTCTTCGGGCTCTACGCCGCGTGCACCCCGGCGAAGGCGGGGACGGTCGCCGAGCTCCTGCTCACCGAGTTCCACCGCCTCGCCGAGGACGGCGTCACCGACGACGAGCTCGCCCGCGCCCGCGGCCAGCTCTCGGGAGCGGCGGCGCTCGCGCTGGAGGACTCCGACACCCGGATGTCGCGCCTCGGACGCGCCGAGCTGACCTTCGGCGAGTTCGTCGACCTCGACGAGAGCCTCCGCCGACTCGCCCTCGTCGGCGCGGAGGACGTCCAGGCACTCGCGGCAGACTTGGCCCGGGGGCCGTCGTCGATCTCGGCCGTCGGCGCGGTCGACGAGTCGGCCTTCGCCGGGATCGCCGGGATCGAGAGCGCCTCCGCGATCTGATCCGATCGTCGAACGCCCGCTGACCGCGCACCGCCGCGCCGCACCAGGGAGGACCCCGTGTCCCACTACATCTACCTCGTCCGCCACGGCGAGCAGCAGGACGCCGAGCACGGCATGCCGGACGGCCCGCTCTCGGCCCGTGGTGAGCGCCAGGCGAGGCTCATCGCCGAGCGGCTCGGCGGAGTCCCCTTCACCGGAGCGTGGCACTCGCCGCTGCGCCGGGCCGAGGAGACGGCCGCGCGCTTCCAGACGCTTCTGCCGAGCCTGCCGCTCCAGCCGTCCTCGCTGCTGTTCGACTGCATCCCCTCGGGGCCGACCCCGGACATGCCCAAGGCGTTCGAGCCCTTCTTCGGCAGCGTCACCGCGGCCGAGATCGAGGCGGGGCACGCGCAGATGCAGGACGCGGTGGCCGAGTTCCTGGCGCCGTCGCGCGAGGACCGCCACGACCTCCTCATCACCCACAACTTCGTGATCGGCTGGTTCGTCCGCCACGTGTTCGACGCTCCCGACTGGCGGTGGCTGGGCCTCAACCAGGCCAACTGCGGGCTGACGATCATCCGCGTCCGCTCCCGCAAGCCGCCGGTGCTCGTCGTGCACAACGACCTCTCGCACCTGCCCGTGGAGCTGCGCACCGGCCTGCCCGAGGCCCAGCCGTACTGAGCCGCGGGCTACGCTGAGTCGGTGACTACCTCCGTCGCCGTGGTCGGCGCGTCCGGCCGACTCGGCTCGTTCACCTGCTCGCTCATCGAGGCGTCGAGCGAGTTCTCGCTCGTCGCGCGGCTCGGCTCGCGGAGCGATCCCGCCGAGATGCTCGCGGCCGACGTCGTCGTCGACATGACCGTGCCGGCCGTCAGCCAGCAGATCGTCGACTTCGCCGTGGCCAACGGGAGGAAGGTGCTCGTCGGCACCTCCGGCTGGACCGGCGACCGGATCGCGGCCCTCCGGCGCAGCGTCGCCGAGCAGCCGGAGTCCGGCGTCGTGATCATCCCCAACTTCTCGCTGGGCTCGGTGCTCGCGACCGCGCTGGCCACCGTGGCCGCGCGCTTCTTCGACGCCGCCGAGATCGTCGAGACCCACGGCGCCCGCAAGGTCGACTCGCCCTCCGGGACCGCGGTCCGCACGGCCGAGCTGCTGCTTCGCGCCCGGGCCGAGCTCGGTCCGGTGCAGGCTCCGCACACCGACCAGCGGGCCCGCGGCCAGCAGGTCGCGAGCGTCCCGGTCCACAGCCTCCGCCTGCCCGGAGTGGAGGCACGCCAGGAGGTCGTCTTCGGCGGCACCGGCGAGACGGTCACCATCCGGCACGACACCACCTCGCAGGCGTCCTACGAGCAGGGCGTCCTGCGCGCTCTCGACGCGGTCCGGACGACCACGGGCGTGGTGGTGGGCCTCGACGCGCTGATCGACCTGCGCGCCGCCTTCGACGCCGCGCCTCTCGACGAGCGGCCGGTCGACGAGCAGCCCGTCATCGACCGGGCTCCGTCCGGCCAGGCCGCCGCAGCGACGAGCACCCCGTGAGGACCCGCATCGGCGTCGTCCTGATGGCGGTCCTGCTCGCCCTCTACCTGTTCGTCTGCCTGCAGTACTCCGTCGTCGCCTTCGCCGCGGCGACGGTGCCCGGCATCGTGATGGGCGTCGGCCTGCTGATCCTCGGCGCCGTCGGCGTCTGGGGGCTCGTGCGCGAGCTGCTGTTCGGGCTCCGCGCCGAGAAGCTGGCCCGTCGGCTGGAGGGCGAGAACGCGCTGCCGCAGGAGGTCCTCGACTCGCGGGCCAGCGGGCGTCCGCTCCGGGAGGAGGCGGACGCGCTGTTCCCGCAGTACGCGGAGGAGGTCGACGCGCAGCCCGGGAGCTGGCGTGCCTGGTACCGCCTCGGCCTCGCCTACGACGCCAGTGGCGACCGCAAGCGCGCCCGAGGCGCCATCCGCCGGGCCATCGCGCTGGAGCACGAGGCTCCGGCCTGACCGCTCGGCCGCGACTCGAGCGCGGCTCTCCGGGCGAGAACCGCTCGGGCGGCCGGGATCAGGCGAGCACCCACTCCAGCGCCGCGCCGACCGTGCGGTGGCGGAACTCGAAGCCGTCGTCGAGCAGCCGCTGGGGGACCAGGCGCTGGCTCGAGAGCAGGAGCTCGTGCCCGGCGTCGCGCAGCGCGAGCTCGATGATCTTCTCGGGGACGGCCAGCTTGAACGGGCGGTGCAGCTGCTCGGCGAGGGTGCGCATCACGTCGTTCGCGGTCGCCGGCACCGGTCCGGCGAGGTTCACCGGGCCCGAGAGCGAGGACGTGAGCAGGTGGCGGATCGCCGCGGCCTCGTCGTAGAGGCTGATCCAGGGCCAGGCCTGGTTGCCGCTGCCGAGGGGTCCGCTGAGGCCGAGCTTCGTCAGGGGCAGGAGCGGCTTGAGCGCGCCGCCGTCGCCGAGGACGAGCCCGGTGCGAGCGGTGACCACCCGCGTGGCCTCGGGCGCGAGGTGAGCGGCCTTCTCCCAGCGGTCGACGACGTCGGCGAGGAACCCGTCGCCGCGCGAGGACTGCTCGGTGAGCTCCTCGCCCGGGCGGTCTCCGTAGTAGCCGACCGCGGAGGCGTTGATCAGCGTCGTCGGCGGGGTCGAGGACATCCGCATCGCGTCGGTGAGGGTCTGCGTGGACTGGATCCGCGAGTCGAGGATCTCCCGCTTGTAGGACGCGGTCCACGGCAGGCGGCTGATCGAGGCGCCGGAGAGGTTGATCACGGCGTCGACGCGGTCGAGCACGCTGAAGTCGAGCATGTGCGAGGTGGGCGCCCAGTGGAACTCGTCCGGGCTCGACGGCGCGTGGCGCACCAGGCGCAGGATCTCGTGCCCCTCGGCGCGCAGCTGGCGGGTCAGCTCGGAGCCGATCATCCCGCTGGCGCCCGAGATCAGGACGCGGAGCCGGGGAGCGGACGCGTCCGGCCGGGCCGAGGGCAGCTCGGACGGCGTCGACACGTGCTCGCCCGGCGTGCGCGCGGCGCGCCGCGGCGAGCCGGAGTCCGTGGTCCCGTCGTGGTCGGAGTGCCGTGCGGATGAGTCGCTCATGGTGCCTCCCGGAGCCGGTCGCGGGCCGCCCGCGAAGCGGACCCAGCCTAGAGCCTCACGCCCGGGAGCCGGCCGAGCGCCCGACCAGGCCGGCCCGCGCGAGCACGAGGTAGAGCTCGCAGCCCAGGCAGAGGCCGAACACGGCGTTGAGGAAGGCGGCGAGGAAGGCGACGGCCGCGGCGACCGGAACCGATCCCGGGACGCCGGCGACGTGCAGGAGGACGCCGGCGCCCGTCACCACCAGGCCGATCAGCTGGGCGAAGCGCGGGGGGCGGGCGTCCTCCCACTCGCGCGGCGGTGCCAGGTGCGGCCGGACCACCCGGCGGAACAGCACCGCCCAGGGGCCGGATCCGACGCCGCGCGCGGCAGACCAGGCGAAGAGGGCGGCGAGCGCGAGCAGCAGGAGGAAGCCGGGCTGGGAGAGCCGGCCGTCGAGGTCGGCCCGGGCCGCGGCCGCGAGCCCGAGGCCCACGGCCGTGAGGAGGAGTGCGGCGGTGACTCCGGCGGCGACCCTCGGACCGCGGGGATCGACGGTGCCGGACGGGGGAGTGGCGCCGGTGGTGGAGGGGGAGCGGGTGCTCATCATGTCTCCTGGAGTCGGTCGAGCTCGATGGTCAGGGCGGCGCGGGTCGGAGCGCCGCCGATGCGGCTGCGCGGCACTCCGTCTCGATCGAGCAGGAGGAGCGTGGGCGTCTGCCGGACGCGGAAGCGCGCCGCGAGGTCGGGGCGGTGCGTCAGATCGACGTCGAGGTGCGCCAGCCCGGGCCGCTGCTGGGCGAGCTCCCCGAGCATCCGTCGCACTGCAGGGCACCGCGTGCAGACGTCGGTCGAGAACTGCACGACTGTGGCCCGGGTCCCGAGCACTGCGCCGGGGACGAGCTCGCCGGGGTCGATCGCGGGGTCCTGGCGCGAGGGGGCGCTCGCGACGCGCCCGGAGCGGGCCCGATGGACAGCCCCGAGGACGACGCCCAGCACGACGAGGCCGAGCAGTGCGGCGAGGATCGTCACGGACTCCATCCGAGAAGCGTAGGTCGGCGCAGGCGCTGCGCGGACGACTGTTTCGGGATGTGACGACGGCCGCGGTCGGAGCGTGGTCTAGGTTCGATCCGTGACCGAACAGAGCAGCCTCAGCGCAGACCCGAGCAGTCCCGTCTTCCGCAGTGATGTCGTCGTCGAGCTGGTCCGCGCGAGCGCCCACGACTCGGACGTGCTGTTCGCGGCCCGCGTCTCGACCCAGGGCGAGAAGACTCTCGCCGAGGCGCTCGACGGCGAGGAGTCCGACGCCGAGCTGCAGCGCAAGCGCGACCGCGGACTGATCAACTACCTGATGCGCGACCGCCACGGCTCGCCGTTCGAGCACAACTCGATGACCTTCTACGTGCAGGCGCCGATCTTCGTCTTCCGCGAGTTCATGCGGCACCGCATCGCCTCCTACAACGAGGAATCGGGCCGCTACCGCGAGCTCCGCCCGGTCTTCTACGTGCCCGGCCCCCGCCGCAACCTCGTGCAGGTCGGCAAGCCCGGCGCCTACTCCTTCGAACCGGGCACCGCGGAGCAGGCCGAGCTCGTCGCCGAGGAGACGCGCCGCGTCAGCACGCAGGCCTACGAGTCGTACCGGCGGATGCTCGGCGAGGGCGTCGCCCGCGAGGTCGCCCGGATCGTCCTCCCGCTGAACATCTACTCGTCGATGTACGTCACGCTCAACGCCCGCTCGCTGATGAACTTCCTCTCCCTGCGCACCAAGCGCGAGGACTCGACGTTCCCCTCCTTCCCGCAGCGCGAGATCGAGATGGCGGCCGAGCAGATGGAGACGCACTTCCAGGAGCTGATGCCCCTCACGGCCGCCGCCTTCACAGCGAACGGCCGCGTCGCCCCGTAGCCCGCCGCCCGGCGAGGACGAGCGGGCCGTCCCGCCCGATCGCCTGCTGCCGTCCGCGCGGGCGGCTCCGGGAACCTCCTCCCGGCGGCGCGGCGGCGACCCGCTACCCTGGCAGCGTGTCAACTCCGGAGAATCCCTTCGGCCAGGTCCTGGTCGCCCTGGTCACCCCGTTCACCGCCGACGGCGAGGTCGACTGGCCCGGTGTCGAGAAGCACATCGACGACTGCATCGCAGCGGGCGCGGACGGCATCGTGGTCACCGGGACCACGGGCGAGACCAGCACCCTGACCGACCCGGAGAAGATCCGCCTCGTCGAGGTCGGCCGCTCGGTCGCCGGGGGCCGCGCGAAGATCATCACGGGAGGCGGCTCGAACGAGACCGCCCACGCCATGCAGCTCGCCCGTCAGAGCGAGAAGGCCGGCGCCGACGGCAACATGATCGTCACCCCCTACTACAACAAGCCCACGCAGGCGGGCGTGCTCACCCACTTCCGGATGATCGCGGATGCGACGGACCTGCCGGTGATCCTCTACGACATCCCCGGCCGCACCGGCGTGCCGATCCGCTACGAGACGATCCTGCGGGCGGCCAAGCACCCGAACATCCTGGCCGTGAAGGACGCGAAGGGAGATCTCTCCGAGGTCAGCCGCGTGCTCAACCAGACCGACCTGATGTACTTCTGCGGCGACGACGCGAACGTGCTGCCCGAGCTCGCCATCGGCGCCACGGGGCTCATCGGCGTCACCGCGAACATCGCCGCCGCGCCGTATCGCACGATCGTCGACGCCGTGAACGCGGGCGACCTCCACGCGGCCACCCGTGCGCACCAGCAGCTCGAGCCGCTCGTGCGCGCCGTGATGACGCACGTCCCCGGGACCGTCGCCGCGAAGTACATCCTGCACGGCCTCGGCCGCATCTCCTCGCCGCGCGTGCGGCTGCCCCTGGTCGGCCCGGAGGAGTCGGAGGCGGCGCTCATCGAGGACGAGCTCGGCCTGGTCCGCGACATCCCGGGCGTCGACTTCCGCAACTTCCGGCCCGACCGCAACGCCGCGGCCGGCGGCGCCCTCCCGAAGGTCGCCGGCACCACCCGCTGAGCCCGAGCGGCACGTCCCGAGAAAGCACCGCTGGAGAAGGAGGGCGCATGCCCGGTCCCGTGATCATCCCCGCCCCGCTCGCTCCGGGAACGCTCCGGATCATCCCCCTCGGCGGCCTCGGCGAGATCGGCCGCAACATGACCGTCTTCGAGATCGACGGCAGGCTCCTGATCGTCGACTGCGGCGTGCTCTTCCCGGAGGAGGACCAGCCGGGCGTCGACCTGATCCTCCCGGACTTCACGCCCATCCGGGACCGGCTCGACGACATCGTCGGAGTGGTCCTCACCCATGGCCACGAGGACCACATCGGCGCCGTCCCCTACCTGCTCCGGCTGAAGCGCGACATCCCGCTGATCGGCTCCACCCTCACGCTCGCCCTCGTCGAGGCGAAGCTCAAGGAGCACCGGATCACGCCGTACACGCTCACGGTGAAGGAGGGCGACGTCGAGAACCTCGGGCCCTTCGAGCTCGAGTTCGTCGCCGTGAACCACTCGATCCCGGACGCGCTGGCCGTGTCGATCGTCACCGACGCGGGCTCGGTGCTGCACACCGGCGACTTCAAGATGGACCAGCTGCCGCTCGACGGCCGGATCACCGACCTGCGCGCCTTCGCCCGCCTCGGCGAGGAGGGAGTCGACCTGTTCATGGTCGACTCCACCAACGCCGACGTCCCCGGCTTCACGCCGAGCGAGCGCGACATCGGCCCGGTCATCGAGAGCGTCATGGCCAGGGCGACCCGCCGCGTCATCGTCGCGAGCTTCTCCAGCCACGTGCACCGGGTGCAGCAGGTGCTCGACGCGGCTCACGCCACGGGCCGCCGCGTGGCGCTGCTCGGCCGCTCCATGGTCCGCAACATGCGCATCGCCGCGGATCTCGGCTACCTGCACGTCCCTCCGGGAGTCCTGGTCGACATGAAGAAGTCGGGCGACGTCCCCGAGGACAGGATCGTCTACATGTCCACCGGGTCGCAGGGCGAGCCGATGGCCGTCCTCAGCCGGATGGCCAACCTCGATCACCAGATCGAGCCGGGGGAGGGCGACACCGTGATCCTCGCCTCCAGCCTCATCCCCGGCAATGAGAACGCGGTGTACCGGGTCATCAACGGGCTCACGCGGCTCGGAGCGACCGTCGTGCACAAGGGCAACGCGAAGGTGCACGTGTCCGGGCACGCCGCGGCCGGCGAGCTCCTCTACTGCTACAACATCCTCAAGCCGCTGAACGTGATGCCGGTGCACGGCGAGTACCGGCACCTGGTCGCGAACGCGCAGCTCGCGCGTGAGACCGGGATCGCGGAGGAGAACACGATCATCGCCGAGGACGGCACCGTGATCGACCTGCTCGACGGCAGGGCGACCGTCGTCGGACGGCTCGACCTGGGGTTCGTCTACGTCGACGGATCGTCGGTGGGCGAGATCACCGACGCCGACCTCAAGGACCGGCGGATCCTCGGCGAGGAGGGCTTCATCTCGATCATCGTGGTGGTCGAGGCGGGCACGGGGCGGATCGTCGTCGGCCCCGAGATCCACGCGAAGGGCTTCGCGGAGGACGACAGCGTCTTCGACGAGGTCAAGCCGCGGATCGCGGCCGCGCTCGAGGAGGCGGTGCGGAACGGGGCGAGCGATCAGCACGCGCTCTCGCAGGCCGTCCGTCGCGTCGTCGGCCGCTGGGTCAACACCTCCTACCGCCGCCGGCCCATGATCGTGCCGCTCGTCATCGAGGCCTGAGCCTCCCGGCCGGCGGCGGATCGGCGCCGGCCGTCGCGGCGCGGGTCACCGGCCCTGACGGGGGCGGCGGGTACGGTGGCCTCATGGCGACCAGTACCAAGACGACCTCGCGCGGGCGCGGCAGCGCGACTCCGCGCTCCGGCGCGCCGCGATCCGGACGGGGCTCGGGCAAGGCGGCCGCCGAGACGAAGACGGTGGCCTTCGAGTCCGCCCCGCGCACCAACCCCGCCGTGCGGCTCTGGATGGCGCTGGCCCACCTCGCGGGCGGCGCCGCCCGCGCCCTCGGTCCCGAGCGGCTGGCGAAGGAGGAGCGCCGCGACGGCGTCCCCTTCCTGCTGCTGCTGCTGGCCGTCGCGGGCGCGGTGGTCGAGTGGTTCCTCGCGACCGACCCGGTCGCCCTGGTGCTCGACGCGTGGAGCTTCGGCGGCTTCTTCGGCCGGGTCGCCTACGTGCTGCCGGTCGTCCTTCTCCTCTTCTCCCTCTGGCTCTTTCGGCACCCCCGGTCCGTCGACGACAACGGGCGGATCGGCGTGGGCGTCATCACGCTGCTCGTCGCCTCCGCCGGCATCTGCCACGCGCACCTCGGCCTGCCGCAGCCCGGCCAGGGCATCGCGACCATGGCGGCCGCGGGAGGCGTCCTCGGCTGGCTGGTGGGCGCCCCGCTCGCGGCGATCGCCACCGTCCCCGGCGCGACCGTGCTGCTGTCGCTCGTGATCCTGCTGTCGCTGTTCATCATCACCAAGACCCCGCCGAACCGCATCGGCGCGCGCTCGCGGGAGCTCTACGGCTACCTCTTCGGCGCCCCCGTGCTCGACGACGAGGAGCGCGCCCGCCTCAAGGCCGAGCGGGCCGCCGCCAAGGCCGCGGCGAAGGCGGAGGCCGAGCAGGAGGAGGACGCGCAGCAGGACGGCGGAGAGCTGCCCTGGTGGCGGCGCACCGAGTCCGGGCGCGAGGACGAGCCGACCGCGCAGACCGAGCTCCCGATCGACTCCTTCACCGAGGTGCTCGAGGGCACCGCTCCCGCCCGCGGCCGCGCGAAGGGCTTCGACACCGCGCTCGAGGAGCGCGACGACGAGGCCCACCCGCCGACCCGCTCCTACGCCACCGAGGTGCTGGACGAGGCCGAGACCGCCGAGGCCGCGCTCGCCCGCTTCGAGCAGACGGGCGCTCCCCGCGGTGCGACCGGCGTGGTCGACGACGACGCGACCGAGGTCATCCGGCTCGACCGCCTCGACGTGGCGCCCGCCGTCCCGATCCCGCCCGTCATCGAGACCGGCCCGATCGCGCCCCTCGACGAGGAGGACCCGACCGCCGGTTTCGACTCCTCGTTCGAGGACGACGCGCCGTACCGCCTCCCCTCGGCGGCCGCCCTCTCGACGGGCACGCCCTCCAAGGCGCGCTCGGCGGCCAACGACGAGATGGTCCGCGCCATCACCGAGGTGCTGCAGCAGTTCAACGTGGACGCGACGGTCACCGGCTTCTCCCGCGGCCCGACCGTCACCCGCTACGAGATCGAGCTCGGCCCCGGCGTCAAGGTCGAGCGCGTCACCGCGCTCAGCAAGAACCTCTCCTACGCCGTCGCCAGCAACGAGGTCCGGATCCTCTCCCCGATCCCGGGCAAGAGCGCGATCGGCGTCGAGATCCCCAACACGGACCGCGAGATCGTCTCGCTGGGCGACGTCCTCCGCTCGCCGGCCTCGACGACGTCCACGCACCCGATGACCATCGGCGTCGGCAAGGACGTCGAGGGCGGCTACGTCGTGGCGAACCTCGCCAAGATGCCGCACCTCCTGGTCGCCGGCTCCACCGGCTCCGGCAAGTCCAGCTTCGTCAACTCGATGATCACGAGCCTGCTGATGCGCGCGCGCCCGCAGGACGTGCGGATGGTCCTGATCGACCCCAAGCGCGTGGAGCTCACCATCTACGGCGGAGTGCCGCACCTGATCACTCCGATCATCACGAACCCCAAGAAGGCCGCCGAGGCGCTGCAGTGGGTCGTGAAGGAGATGGACATGCGCTACGACGACCTGGCGTCGTTCGGGTTCCGTCACATCGACGACTTCAACGCGGCCGTCCGCGCGGACGAGATCAAGCTCCCCGCGGGCAGCAGCCGCGTCCTCAAGCCGTACCCGTACCTCCTCGTGGTGGTCGACGAGCTCGCCGACCTGATGATGGTCGCCCCGCGCGACGTCGAGGACTCGATCGTGCGCATCACCCAGCTCGCGCGCGCCTCGGGCATCCACCTCGTGCTGGCCACGCAGCGGCCGAGCGTCGACGTGGTGACCGGCCTCATCAAGGCGAACGTGCCCAGCCGCCTCGCCTTCGCGGTGACCAGCGTGACGGACTCGCGGGTCATCCTCGACCAGCCGGGAGCCGACAAGCTCATCGGGCAGGGCGACGGCCTCTTCCTCCCCATGGGCACCAACAAGCCGATGCGCGTCCAGGGCGCCTGGGTCCGCGAGGACGAGATCGCGAAGGTCGTCGAGCACGTCACCCGTCAGGCGCAGCCCGAGTACCGCCAGGACATCACCGTGCAGGCGCAGCGCAAGGAGATCGACTCCGACATCGGGGACGACCTCGAGCTGCTGGTCGCGGCGGCCGAGCTCGTCGTCAGCACGCAGTTCGGCTCGACCTCGATGCTGCAGCGCAAGCTCCGCGTCGGCTTCGCCAAGGCCGGCCGGCTGATGGACCTGCTCGAGTCGCGCGAGGTCGTCGGCCCCTCCGAGGGGTCGAAGGCTCGCGACGTGCTGGTCACCGCCGAGCAGCTGCCGGGCGTCCTCGCGCGCATGCGCGGCGAGGACCCGGGTGAGGGGCCGGCCGCGCCGTCCTCGGTCGCCCCGGACCCGTACGCGGATCCGCTGGCCGAGCCGACGGGGCCCGCCGCCACCGACTACCACGACGACGACGAGGGGTCCGGCGAGGACGCCTGGACGCTGACGGGACGCGAGTGACCGACCCGGTCGCCCGCACTGCGAGGAACGGCGGAGCACGATGACCCACCCCACCGCACCGGCTCCGGCCGCGTCGGGCAACTGGAACCTGCCGAACGCGATCACGGTCGTTCGGATCCTGCTGGCGCCCGTCTTCTTCTGGCTCCTGCTGGCCGACGGGGGGCAGGACGGCGGGATCCGGATCGCCGCGGCGCTCCTCTTCATCGTCGCGATCGCCACGGACGGCATCGACGGGCACATCGCCCGGAGCCGGGGCCTCGTGACCGATCTCGGCAAGCTCCTGGATCCGATCGCCGACAAGGTGCTGACCGGTGCGGCGCTCGTCGGGCTCTCGATCCTCGCGGAGCTGCCGTGGTGGGTGACGATCGTCATCCTGGTGCGCGAGATCGGCATCACCGTCTTCCGGATGGCCGTGCTCTCGGACCGGGTGATCCCGGCGTCACGGGGCGGCAAGCTCAAGACGATCGTGCAGTCGATCGCGATCTCCCTCGCTCTGCTGCCGCTCTGGGCCGTCCTCGGCGAGTGGGTCCACTGGCTGAACGGGATCACGATGACGGCCGCGGTGGTGCTCACGGTCGCCACCGGGATCGACTACCTCGCCGACGCCGCCCGCCAGAGCCGGGCCGCCCGGTCGACGCGGTGACGGCCGCGCAGCTGATCGCCGAGCTCCGGCGGCGGGGTGTCGACCTCGCCGTCGCGGAGTCGCTCACCGGCGGCGCGCTCAGCTCCGCCCTCGTGGAGGTGCCCGGCGCCTCCGCCGTGTACCGCGGGGGAGTGGTGAGCTATGCCACCGACCTCAAGGACCGGCTCCTCGGGGTCGACGCGCGCGTCCTCGGCGAGCGGGGGCCCGTCGATCCCGGAGTCGCCGTGCAGATGGCGCGCGGAGCGTCCTCGCGGCTCGCAGCCGACGGGCGTCCGACGCTCGGCCTGGCGACGACGGGGGTCGCCGGTCCGGATCCGCAGGGGGATGCGGCCGTCGGCACCGTCTTCGTGGCGGCCGTCCTCGGCGAGGACGAGCTCGTCCGTGAGCACCGGTTCGACGGCGACCGCGCCGCGATCCGCGCCGCCTCGGTCGACGCGGCTCTCGCCCTCGGCGCGGAGCTGATCTCCCGCGGCGCATGAGGCGGATACCCAGCGAGGGCCCTCCGGGAATCGGAATGCGCCGCATTGCGGCCCGGTTACAACTGGTGTCGCTCACACGCAAAGTCCAGTCATCCGGTATTAGAGTCGACACCATACGAACCGGGTAGTGAACAGCTATCCGGTTCTCTCGTCCCAGCCCCCCGATCACCCGCTCCGGAATCTCCGGCGCTCGTGCTCGCGGTGCAGGTGCACGACATGCGGTTGACGTGGAGAAGGAGGGTCCAGTGGTTCTAGTTCGTCAGGAGATCGGCGATGTCCTCAGGGACTTTCGCCTGCAGAAAGGTCGTACGCTCCGTCAGGTGGCGAGCAAGGCGAGCGTTGCGCTCGGCTACCTGAGCGAGGTCGAACGCGGTCAGAAGGAGGCCTCCTCGGAGATCCTCGCCTCTGTCGCCGACGCCCTCGACACCCCCATCTCGGTGATCATGCGCGAGGTCGGCGATCGTCTCGCCGTCATCGAGGGCATCGACACCATCCCCGACACCATTCCGGCCGACATGGTCGCCGGCTTCGACGCGGACCTCGTCACGCAGTAGTCGGCCCCCGTCCCCTCCACTCACCGCACCCGTTCCACGCGAAGGGCGCCCAGGCTCCGGCCGGGCGCCCTTCGGCGTTCCCGGGGGAGTGCGGCCTCCGGGCAGCGGCTACCGTGGACGCATGCGCTTGAGCGAGTTCCGGCAGCTGGTGGACGACGAGTTCGGCGGCGCCTATGCCCGTGTCCTGGTCTCGGACCTCGTGCTGACCGAGCTCGGGGGCCGCACCGCCGAGCGCGCCCTCGCGGACGGAGCGGAGCCGCGCGAGGTCTGGCTCGCCCTCTGCCGCGCCAACGACGTCCCGGAGGCCCGGTGGCACGGCGTGGATCCGCGGAAGCGCCACCGCTGACGCTCCCGTCGCCGAAGCCGTGTTCGACACGCCGACGGCTCGTGCTCGAATCCGTGTTCGAACGGGTCTAGGCTCCTCCACAGAAGCAGGAACGGCCCCGTCTCCACGGAGTCGCTCTCGCTCGGCCCCGATGTCGGTGGTCGGGCGTACCGTCGGAGACACCTGAACGGACCTGCTTCACCGCCTTGTCGCAGCCGGCCGGCACTGTCACTCCGACAGCCACCGGCATGTCGCGACAGCCTGTAGGCGACACCACCACGAACACGAGAGCGAGACGGCCATGCCCAGTTCCTCCGACCGCGAGAAGTCCCTCGAGACCGCACTCGCCCAGATCGACCGCCAGTTCGGCAAGGGCGCCGTCATGCGCCTCGGAAGCGACGACCGCGCTCCCGTCGAGGTGATCCAGACCGGTTCGATCGCGCTCGACGTCGCGCTCGGGATCGGCGGGCTCCCGCGTGGCCGCATCGTCGAGATCTACGGCCCCGAGTCCTCCGGAAAGACCACCCTCACGCTGCACGCGATCGCGAACGCGCAGCGCAACGGCGGCATCGCCGCCTTCATCGACGCGGAGCACGCGCTCGACCCCGAGTACGCCAAGAAGCTCGGCGTCGACATCGACTCCCTCCTCGTGTCGCAGCCCGACACCGGAGAGCAGGCGCTCGAGATCGCCGACATGCTCGTGCGCTCGGGCTCGATCGACCTCATCGTGATCGACTCCGTCGCGGCCCTCGTGCCGCGTGCCGAGATCGAGGGCGAGATGGGCGACTCCCACGTCGGCCTGCAGGCCCGCCTCATGTCCCAGGCGCTGCGCAAGCTGACCGGCGGACTGAACACCACGAACACCACGATGATCTTCATCAACCAGCTGCGCGAGAAGATCGGCGTCTTCTTCGGAAGCCCCGAGACCACGGCGGGCGGCAAGGCGCTCAAGTTCTACGCGTCGGTCCGCCTCGACATCCGCCGCATCGAGACGCTGAAGGACGGCACCGACGCGGTCGGCAACCGCACCCGCGTCAAGGTCGTGAAGAACAAGATGGCCCCGCCCTTCAAGCAGGCCGAGTTCGACATCCTCTACGGCGTCGGCATCTCCCGCGAGGGCAGCCTGATCGACTTCGGTGTCGAGCACGAGATCGTCCGCAAGTCGGGCGCCTGGTACACCTACGACGGCGACCAGCTCGGCCAGGGCAAGGAGAAGGCGCGCCAGTTCCTCATCGACAACCCCGATGTGGCCGCCGAGATCGAGAAGCGCATCCTGGTCAAGCTCGGCGTGATCGTCGACCCGAACGCGGCCGTCGAGGCCGCGCCGGTCGCGATCGAGACCAAGCAGCCCGTGCGCAAGGGCGCCTAGCCCGTGGCGGAGAAGGCCGCGGAGGGGGCGAAGGGCCGCCCCGTGGCCTTCCTGCCCTGGGTCGACCGGGGTGCGGCGGGCGACGAGGGCTGGGCTCCGGCGGCGCCGGACGCCGACGGGGCCGGGTCGCTTCCGGAGCCGTCCGGAGCCGGGACGCCGAGCACCAGTGCTCCCCGGACGGTCGCAGGAGAGTCGGGAGGCTCCGCCCTCGGCGGCGCCGCGTCTCCGGCCTCCGAGCGGATCGCCGAGCTCTCGGCTCACGTCGCCCGGCGCACGCCGGCGTTCGTCGAGAAAGCGGACGACGAGGACGACGACGACGCGATCGCGATCCCGGAGGAGATCGATCCCGAGCAGGTCGCGGATCGGATCGTACGGGGGCTCTCCCGCAAGAGCCTCTCGGTCGCCGAGGTCGAGGCGCGCCTCTACACGGAGGGCGTCGCCGAGAAGGACGCCCTCGAGATCCTCGAGCGCTTCACGCGCTTCGGCTACCTCGACGACCTCCGCATGGCGGAGCAGCTGGTCGTCTCGCTCCGCGACCGCAAGAAGCTCGGCCGCTCCTCCATCCAGCAGGAGCTGCGCGCGCGGAAGATCGACCCCGAGGCGATCGCGTCAGCGCTCGACGAGCTGGACGGCGACGACGAGTACCGCACGGCGCTCGAGCTCGCGCGCAAGCGCCTGCCGAGCCTGCGCTCTCTCTCCGACGAGGTCGCCGAGCGCCGGCTCACGGGATTCCTCGCGCGCCGCGGCTACGCCGGCGGACTCGTGCAGCGCGTCGTCCGCGAGACGATCCGCAAGCCGGGGTCGAGCGTCCGCTTCCGCTGACACGGCGGGCCGAGGCGGTCCGACCGGAGCGTAGAATCCCACACCATGAGCACGCTCGGTACCGCCCCGTCGCCCGTCGCCGAGACCCGGCCGAGGACCTACGAGGTCCGTACGTTCGGATGCCAGATGAACGTGCACGACTCCGAGCGGCTGAGCGGTTCGCTCGAGGCGGCGGGCTACGTGTCCGCCGATGGAGCCGAGGCCGACGTCGTCGTGATCAACACCTGCGCGGTGCGCGAGAACGCCGACAACAAGCTCTACGGCAACCTCGGCCACCTCGCGTCGGTGAAGCGCCGACACGAGGGGATGCAGATCGCGGTCGGCGGCTGTCTCGCGCAGAAGGACAAGAACGTCATCCTCGACCGTGCCCCGTGGGTCGACGTTGTCTTCGGCACGCACAACATGGGCGCCCTCCCGAGCCTGCTCGAGCGCGCCCGCCACAACGACGAGGCGCAGCTCGAGATCCTCGAATCGCTCGATGTCTTCCCCTCCACGCTCCCCACGAAGCGCGACTCGACCTACAGCGGCTGGGTCTCGATCTCGGTCGGCTGCAACAACACCTGCACCTTCTGCATCGTCCCCTCGCTCCGCGGCAAGGAGAAGGACCGGCGTCCCGGCGACGTGCTCGCCGAGATCCAGGCGCTCGTGGACGACGGCGCGATCGAGGTCACCCTTCTCGGCCAGAACGTGAACTCCTACGGCGTCGAGTTCGGCGACCGCCAGGCGTTCTCGAAGCTGCTCCGCGCGGCGGGCACCATCGACGGGCTCGAGCGGATCCGCTTCACGAGCCCCCATCCCGCGGCCTTCACCGACGACGTGATCGACGCCATGGCCGAGACGCCAGCGGTGATGCCGCAGTTGCACATGCCGCTCCAGTCCGGCTCCGACCGCATCCTCAAGGCGATGCGCCGCTCCTACCGCTCCGAGAAGTTCCTCGGGATCCTCGACCGGGTGCGCGATCGCATCCCGCACGCGGCGATCAGCACCGACATCATCGTGGGCTTCCCCGGCGAGACGGAGGCCGACTTCCAGGAGACCCTGCGGGTGGTCGAGGCGGCCCGCTTCGCCTCCGCCTTCACCTTCCAGTACTCCATCCGGCCCGGCACCCCGGCCGCGACGCTGCCCGACCAGATCCCCAAGGCGGTCGTCCAGGAGCGCTACGAGCGGCTCGTCGCCCTGCAGGACGCGATCAGCGAGCAGGAGAACTGCACCGTCGTCGGCCGAGAGGTCGAGGTCCTCGTCGCGACCGGCGAGGGCCGCCGCGACACGGAGACGCACCGGCTGAGCGGACGCGCCGAGGACAGCCGTCTGGTGCACTTCGACGTGCCCGAGGGCTCCGAGCAGCCGCGTCCCGGAGACGTGGTCTCCGTCCGGGTCACCCGTGCCGCCCCCTTCTACCTCCTGGCGGATTCGCCCGACGGCGCGCCGCTCCGCATCCGCCGCACCCGCGCGGGCGACGCCTGGGACCGGGCGCAGACCGAGTCCTGCGGAGTTCCGGCCGCCCCGGGCGCGAGCGGGGCGCCCCGGGTCTCGCTGGGCCTGCCGTCGCTGCGCGTGCGCGACGCCGGCACGGTGACGACGCCGATCTACGACGCCCTCGATGGCGAGCGCTGAGACCGGAGCCTCCGATACCGCGCCGGAGCTGATCGCGGTCGTCGGCGCGACCGGCACGGGCAAGTCCGACCTCTCGCTCGATCTCGCCGAGGCGATCCGGCAGGACGGCGGCGCCGCTGAGATCGTGAACGCCGACGCGATGCAGCTCTACCGCGGGATGGACATCGGCACCGCGAAGCTGCGCGCCGACGAGCGGCGGGGCGTCCCGCACCATCTGCTCGACGTCCTCGGCGTGACGGAGGAGGCGTCGGTCGCCCGCTACCAGAGCGAGGCGCGGCGGGTGATCGAGAGCGTGCTGGCGCGCGGGGCGACGCCGATCCTCGTCGGGGGCTCCGGTCTGTATGTCTCCAGCGTCGTCTTCGAGTTCTCGTTCGCGGGCACCGACCCGGCCGTCCGGCGCCGGCTCGAGGAGACCGCCGAGCGGGAGGGCCTGGGCGCCCTCGTCGAGCGGTTGCGCCGGATCGACGCCGGAGTGGCCGAGCGGATCGGTCCGCACAACGCCCGGCGCATCGTCCGCGCGCTCGAGATCGCGGAGCTCACCGGCGGGAGCACGCACAGCGCGCTGATGTCCGACGAGCCGGTTCCGTGGCGCCCCGCCTCTGTCCTGTTCCTCGAGGCTCCGCGGGAGGAGCTGGTGCAGCGCCTCGACCGGCGGGTGGAGCGGATGTGGGCGGCCGGGATGCTCGACGAGGTCGAGCGGCTCGTCCCCCTCGGCCTGGAGCGCGGCGTCACAGCCGGGCGGGCCATCGGGTACGCCCAGGCGCTCGCCCAGCGTGCCGGCGTCCTCCGCGAGGAGGAGGCGATCGCGGCGACGCAGGCGCTCACGCGCCGCTACGCACGTCGGCAGAACAGCTGGTTCCGGCGCTACGCCGGCGCCCACCGGCTCCCGTACGACGCGCCGGACCTGGTGTCGCGGGCGCACGCCGCCGCCCAGGCCGCCGCTCCCGCTCCTCGCTAGGCTGTGCGCCATGACGATCGAGCTGCACTTCACCAAGGGCCAGGGCACCGGCAACGACTTCGTGCTCTTCAGCGACCCGGACGGTGAGGTCGACCTCTCGCCCGCGCAGATCGCGATGATCTGCGACCGCCACTTCGGCGTCGGCGCCGACGGCGTCATCCGTGCCGTCCGCTCCCGCGCGATCCCGGAGGGCGCCGCGGCTCTGGCCGAGGAGAGCGAGGCGGAGTGGTTCATGGACTACCGCAACGCCGACGGCTCGATCGCCGAGATGTGCGGCAACGGCATCCGCGTCTACGCCGCGTTCCTGCTCGCGGGCGGCCTCGCGGCGCTCGAGCCCGGCGACACCCTGCCGATCGGCACCCGCGCCGGCGTCCGCGACGTCACCCGCAGCGGTGCCGGGTTCCAGGTCGACCTCGGCCGCTGGGAGCTGGCGGGCGGCGAGCCCCTGGTGCGGGCGAAGGAGCTCAAGGTCGCGCGCCCCGGTCTCGGGATCGACCTCGGCAATCCGCACGTGGTCGTCGCCCTCAGCAACGACGAGGAGCTCGACTCCGCCGACCTCTCCTACATCCCGCAGCTCGACCCGGAGCTCGAGGACGGCGCGAACGTCGAGTTCGTGGTTCCCGGCGAGCCCCTGGTCCACGACGGGATCGGGCGGATCCGGATGCGCGTGCACGAGCGCGGCAGCGGCGAGACCCTGAGCTGCGGCACGGGTGCCGCGGCGGCGGCACTGGCGGTGCGCTACTGGGCGGGAGCGCGCGCTCCGCAGGCCTGGCGCGTGGAGGTCCCGGGCGGCACGCTCGGCGTGACGATGTTCGCGGCGGAGGAGGGCGAGCACGTCGGGCTCTCCGGCCCGGCCGACCTCGTCTTCACCGGGACGATCCGGATCGACTGAGGACCCGGTCAGGCCAGGCGGGTCGTCCGCAGCACACGGAAGCCCTTCGCCGAGGAGACGCGCTCCACGTCGAGCCGCCCGGCGAACGCGGCGCCCAGCCAGGTCTGGAGCGAGTCGGAGCCGAGGTTGCGCTGCACGACGAGCCAGGCGTCCGCGCCCTCCTCGAGCCGCGGCAGCCAGCGTTCGAGCAGGAGGTGCAGCTCCTCCTTGCCGATGCGGATCGGCGGGTTCGACCACACGGTGCGGAAGCGGACGTCGTCGGGAACATCCTCGGGCAGCACGGCGTTGACGTTGAGGACGCCGAGTTCCTCGCAGTTGCGACGGACCAGCTCGAGCGCCCGCTGGTTGACGTCGACCGCCCACACCCGGGCGTCGGGGGAGGCGAGGGCGAGCGCGAGGGCGATCGGGCCCCAGCCGCAGCCGAGGTCCAGCAGGTCCCCGTCAGCGGGGGCGTCGGGCACCGCGTCCAGCAGGACGCGTGTGCCGAGATCGACGTGACCGGGGCTGAACACCCCTCCTGCCGTCGTGACCTCGAGGTCGCGGCCGGCCAGGCGGGCCTGGATCCTGCGGGGCCGGAGGTCGCCGTCGGGAGTACTCGAGAAGTAGTGCTCGGCGGCCATGAGAAGTGAATCTATCAAGACCTGAGGAGTTAGTGTTATCCGGATGACGGAAGACCTGAACGAGACCGACACGACCGAGGCCGTGGACGTCGTCTCGAGGGTCCTGGCGAACGCGCAGTCGCGTTCGGCAGGGTACTCGCGCTTCGTCGCGGGTGGAGCCCAGGCGCTGCAGAGCGCCGGCCACGAGGGCGAGAACAGCGACGGCGAGCAGTTCGACCGCGACGACCGGCAGGCGCTGCGACGCGTCGCCGGCCTCTCGACCGAGCTCGAGGACGTCACGGAGGTCGAGTACCGCCAGCTGCGCCTGGAGAACGTCGTGCTCATCGGCGTGTACTCGCAGAATTCGCTGGAGGACGCGGAGAACTCGTTGCACGAGCTCGCCGCGCTCGCGGAGACGGCGGGAGCGACGGTCCTCGACGGCCTGCTCCAGCGCCGCCCGCACCCCGATCCGAGCACCTACCTCGGCAAGGGCAAGGCCCAGGAGCTCGCGGGGCTCGTCGCGGCCCTCGGCGCGGACACGGTCGTCGCCGACACCGAGCTCGCACCGAGCCAGCGGCGTGCGCTGGAGGACGTGGTGAAGGTCAAGGTGATCGACCGCACCGCGGTGATCCTCGACATCTTCAGCCAGCACGCGAAGAGCCGTGAGGGCAAGGCGCAGGTCGAGCTCGCGCAGCTCGAGTACCTGCTCCCGCGACTGCGCGGCTGGGGCGAGTCCATGTCCCGCCAGGCCGGCGGCCAGGTGGGCGCGGGAGCCGGAATGGGCTCGCGCGGTCCGGGTGAGACGAAGATCGAGCTCGATCGTCGCCGCATCCACACCCGCATGGCGCGCCTGCGCAAGCAGATCACGGCTATGAAGCCCGCCCGCGAGGCCAAGCGCGCGAACCGCAAGCGCAACGCCGTCCCCTCGGTGGCGATCGCGGGGTACACGAACGCCGGCAAGTCGAGCCTGCTGAACCGGATGACGCACGCGGGCGTCCTCGTCGAGAACTCGCTCTTCGCGACCCTCGACGCCACCGTTCGCAAGGCCCAGACGAAGGACGGGCGCCTCTACACGCTCGCCGACACGGTCGGCTTCGTGCGAGCGCTTCCGCACCAGCTCGTCGAGGCCTTCCGGTCGACGCTCGAGGAGGTCGCGGACTCCGATGTCATCGTCCACGTCGTGGACGCCTCCCACCCCGATCCGGCCGGGCAGATCGCCACCGTGCGCGACGTGATCGGCGAGGTGGGCGCCCGCAGCATCCCCGAGATCATCGCCTTCAACAAGGCCGATCTGGTGGACGAGGGCACGCGGCTGGTGCTGCGCGGTCTCGCTCCCGATGCGGTCTTCGTGTCGGCGCGCAGCGGCGAGGGCATCGACGAGCTGGAGGCGCGGATCGCCGAGATCCTGCCCGAGCCGGACGTCGAGATCGACCTGCTCGTGCCGTACGACCGTGGCGACGTGATCTCGCATCTGCACCGCAGCGGCCGGATCCTGTCGACGCAGTACGTCGAGGGCGGCACCCACGTGGTCGCCCTCGTGCACGCCGATCTGGCGGGCTCGCTCACCGAGTTCGCGGTTCCGCGCGCGGCCGTCCAGGCCTGATCGCCACCACCCGAGCGCCCGTCTCCCCGTCAGGGAGGCGGGCGCTCGGCGCATCCGGGAGGGGGGGCGGCGACCCGCACCACCGACCGGCGGCGGCCGGAGGGTTCGGCGACGGGGTTTCGGCGGCCCTCCTCCGCCTTCCCGTGACCGCGACGGAGGGGCGCGCGCCCCGATCGCCGGTGCCCGTCGAACGCAGGAGGGGCCCGGCCGGCTGCAAGCCGGTCGGGCCCCTCCTGCACGCCCGGTGTCAGACCGAGCGGAGGACCGCCACGATCTTCCCGAGCACCTCTGCCTCGTCGCCGAGGATCGGCTCGAAGTTGGAGTTGCGGGGCAGCAGCCAGGTGTGGCCGTCGCGCTGGCGCAGCACCTTGACGGTGGCCTCGCCGTCGAGCATGGCCGCCACGATCTCGCCGTTCTCGGCGGTGCGCTGCGAGCGGACCACGACCCAGTCGCCGTCGCAGATCGCGGCGTCGATCATCGACTCGCCGACGACCTTGAGCATGAAGAGCTCGCCCTTGCCGACGAGCTGCCGGGGAAGCGGGAACACCTCGTCGATCTGCTGGTCGGCCATGATCGGCACGCCCGCCGCGATCCGGCCGACGAGGGGGACCATCGCCGCGTCGCCGACCGTCGCGGTCGACTCGAACGACCCGTCGTCCTCCGTCGAGCTGGGGACGTCGATGAGGATCTCGAGGGCGCGGGGCCGGTTCGGGTCGCGGCGCAGGTAGCCGCTGAGCTCGAGCTGGTTGAGCTGGTGGGTGACGCTCGACAGCGAGGCGAGGCCGACCGCGTCGCCGATCTCGCGCATGCTCGGCGGGTAGCCGCGGCTCGACACCGAGCGCTGGATCGCGTCGAGGATCGCGAGCTGCTTGGCGCTCAGGCTCTTCCGGCGCCGACCTGCGGCCGCCTTCGTCTTGGCGGCCGGGGTCCCGGCCCTCTGCGCGTCGCTCACGATGCTCCCTCTTCCCGATGCGCACGCCGCGTGCGCGCCCGCCCGGTCGCGACCCGACAAGGAATGTCGGTGGTCGCTGCTGTACTACGACCAGGCTCTCGAAACTGTATCCGCCGGAACTCCCGACTCGGAACATTCGTTCGAGTGTGTCGCGCGCAAGTCCGCACGCGGATCAGCTGGAACGGTCTCTTGACCGCTTCATCGTTCGAAGATATGTTCGGTACAGGCGTTCGGGGCGGCCCTCCCGGCCGAGGGCCTCTCCGAATCCCTGTTGAAAGGAGCGATCCCATGACCGCACAGCTCACCTCCCGCCCGCTGCAGCGCTCGTCCGCGGCCCGGCCCGTCGAGGTCCTGCCGTCCGCTTCCGAGCCGATGAACGCGTTCGGCGAGGCGCGGATCGTCCGCACCCGTCTCCGCCTCACGCGCCGCGGCCGCGCCGTGGTGGCCGCTCTGGGAGCCCTGCCGATCGTCGCGGGTGCCTTCGCCTTCGGGCTCAACGGCGGTGGAGCGGTCGCGTCGAGCGACGCCGCTGCAGTCGAGTTCCAGTACGTCACCGTCCACGCGGGCGAGTCGCTCTGGTTGCTCGCCGAGGAGCTCGCCCCGCAGGCGGACCCGCGCGACGTGGTCGACGACATCCTCTCCCTCAACCAGCTCTCGAGCGCGGGCGTCGAGCCCGGGCAGCGCCTCGCCGTCCCGGCCGAGTACGACACCGCTCGCTGAGCCGGGCTGCCCGGTCGTCCGCGTCGGGCGCTTCGGGCGCTTCGGGCGCTTCGCTACCATTCCCTGGTGACGACTCTCGACGACCTGCCCCTCCGCGACGACCTCCGAGGCAAGCACCCGTACGGCGCACCCCAGGCGGTCGTGCCCGTCGCCCTCAACGTCAACGAGAACACCCACCCGGTCCCGGACGACGTGATCGCCGACATCGTCGGGCGGGTCTCGGAGGCGCTGCGCACCGTCAACCGGTACCCCGACCGCGAGTTCCGAGAGCTGCGCGACTCCCTCGCCGGCTACCTCGGTCACGGGCTCACCGCGGACGGCGTGTGGGCTGCGAACGGATCGAACGAGGTGCTCCAGCACGTCCTTCAGGCGTTCGGCGGTCCCGGGCGCTCGCTGCTGGGGTTCGCGCCCACCTACTCGATGTACTCGATCCTCGCGTCGGGGAGCGGAGCGGAGTGGATCCCCGCTCCGCGCGAGGCGGAGTTCGAGATCGGAGCCGAGTACGCCGCGGAGCAGGTGCGCCGGGCCCGGCCCGACATCGTCTTCCTCTGCGCGCCGAACAACCCGACCGGGACGCCGCTCGACCTCGCCGTGATCGAGGCGGTCTACGACGCGACCGACGGCATCGTCGTCGTCGACGAAGCGTACGCCGAGTTCGCCGGCAGGGGCGCGCCCACCGCGCTGAGCCTCCTCCCCGGGCGACCGCGCCTGCTCGTGTCCCGCACCATGAGCAAGGCCTTCGCCTTCGCCGGTGTCCGCCTGGGCTACCTCGCCGCCGACCCCGCGGTGATCGACGCGCTCCGCCTCGTCCGCCTCCCGTACCACCTGTCGGCCCTCACCCAGGCCGCCGCGACCGCCGCCCTCGCTCACGCCGACGAGATGCTCGCCATGGTCGGCGAGATCATCGTGCAGCGCGACCGGATGATCGACGGACTGCGCGCCCTCGGCTACCGCCCGTACACGACCGGCAGCAACTTCGTCCTCTTCGGCGGCGTCGCGGATCCGGCCGCCGTGTTCGAGGGCCTGCTCGCCCGCGGCGTGCTCATCCGCGACGTCGGCATCCCGAACCACCTCCGCGTCAGCGCCGGCACCGAGGAGGAGACGACCGCGTTCCTCGAGGCGCTCGCCTCCCTCCCCGCACCGTCGGCCGACCCCGCGGTGGCGCTTTCGCGCGAGTAGAGGTCCGCCCTGGGTCGGTGACGCGGCGCGAATAGACTGGGAGGCATGACCTCCCCGAGCGCCGCACCCGGGCGCACCGCCTCCCTCAGCCGTGCCACCAGCGAGTCGAGCATCGAGCTCTCCCTCGACCTCGACGGCACGGGCGTCGCCGATCTCGAGACCGGCGTGCCCTTCTTCGACCACCTGCTGACGGCGTTCGCGAAGCATTCGCTCACGGACCTGCGCGTCCGGGCCCGCGGCGACATCGAGATCGACATCCACCACACCGCGGAGGACATCGGCATCGTGCTCGGCACGGCCATCCGACAGGCTCTCGGCGACAAGGCCGGGATCTCCCGCTTCGGCGACGCGCTCGTCCCCCTCGACGAGGCGCTCGTGCAGGCCGTCGTCGACATCTCGGGGCGCCCCTACCTCGTGCACACCGGCGAGCCGGAGGGCTTCGCGCTGCACCTGATCGGCGGCCACTTCACCGGGTCGATGGTGCGCCACGTCTTCGAGGCGATCGCGTTCAACGCCGGCCTCACCGTGCACGTCACGGTGCTCGGCGGCAGGGACCCGCACCACATCGCCGAAGCGGAATTCAAGGCGTTCGCCCGCGCCTTCCGTCAGGCCAAGGCCCTCGACCCGCTCGTCTCCGGCGTGCCGTCGACGAAGGGCGCGCTGTGAGCTCGGCCCGCCCCTCCGTCGTGGTCTACGACTACGGCTCGGGGAACGTGCACTCCGCCGTCAAGGCGCTCGAGCTCGCCGGGGCCGACGTCGAGCTGACGGGGGACCGGCAGCGGGCGCTGGAGGCGGACGGCCTCCTCGTGCCCGGCGTCGGCGCCTTCGACGCCGTGATGTCGGCGCTGACCCGCGCCCGCGGCGGCGAGATCATCGAGAAGCGCCTCGCCGGCGGGCGCCCCGTCCTGGGCATCTGCGTCGGGATGCAGGTGCTCTTCGAGCGCGGCGTCGAGCGCGGGGTCGAGAGCGAGGGCCTGGGCGAGTGGCCGGGGACGGTGGACCTCCTCCCGGCCGAGGTCGTCCCGCACATGGGCTGGAACACCGTCTCCGCTCCCGAGGGCTCGGTGCTCTTCGACGGCATCGCCGAGGAGCGCTTCTACTTCGTGCACTCCTACGGCGCCCGCGAGTGGTCGCTCGACGTGATGCCCCCGTTCCCGCGTCCCGCGGTCACCTGGGCCGATCACGGAGGCCCCTTCATCGCCGCGGTCGAGAACGGGCCGCTCTCGGCCACGCAGTTCCACCCCGAGAAGTCGGGGGCCGCCGGGCTCCGGCTGCTGGCCAATTGGCTGGGCACCCTCCGCACGAACTAGGATCGGCCGGTGGTCGGCGCCTCCAGGGGCCGGCACCGGCTCCGAGACTGAGGATGACGATGAGCGAGTTCACCAAGGCCCCGGGCCTGGTCCTCCTGCCCGCGATCGACGTGGCGGGCGGCAGGGCCGTGCGGCTCACGCAGGGCGAGGCCGGGACCGAGACCAACTACGGCGACCCGATCGACGCCGCGGGCGACTGGGCCGACCAGGGCGCGGAGTGGATCCACCTCGTCGACCTCGACGCCGCCTTCGGCCGCGGCGACAACCACGGCATCATGAAGAAGGTCATCCGGCAGGTGAAGGGCGTCAACGTCGAGCTCTCCGGCGGGATCCGCGACGACCGCAGCCTCGAGTCCGCGCTGAGCGCCGGCGCGAAGCGCATCAACCTCGGCACCGCGGCGCTCGAGAACCCCGAGTGGGCCGCGAGCGTCATCGCGCAGTACGGCGACCAGATCGCCGTTGGTCTCGACGTCCGGGGCACCACGCTCGCCGCGCGCGGCTGGACCAAGGAGGGCGGCGACCTCTGGCAGGTCCTCGACCGCCTGGAGGAGGCCGGCTGCACCCGCTACGTCGTCACCGACGTCACGAAGGACGGCACGCTCAAGGGCCCGAACCTCGAGCTCCTCGAGCAGGTCATGGCCCGCACCCACCGCCCCGTGATCGCCTCGGGCGGCATCTCGAACCTCGACGACATCGCCGCGCTGCGCGACCTCGTGCCCCAGGGGCTCGAGGGCGCGATCGTCGGCAAGGCGCTGTACGCGGGCGCGTTCACGCTCGCGGAGGCCCTGGATGTCGCATCCGAGTGAGCCCCGCCCGCTCCCGGCGCATCTGACCGACTCCGCCGGCACCCCCTGGGCGGGCCGGCACTTCGAGCCGAGCGCAGCACCGGAGGACGACGGGAGCGCCCCGGAGGCGCTGGTCGCCGCGCTCGAGTCCTTCACCCGCGGCACTAGCGGCCCGGAGGCCGTGGTCGACGCGCTCCGCACGTCCCGCCTGCTCATCCCGCTGGTCGCCCGCCTCGGCGAGGAGGCCGAGGGGGTCGGGGGACTCCGGGCGGACAAGACGCAGGAGCTCGCGATCGTCACGGTCGCCGGACCCGACGGACGCACGGTGCTCCCCGTCTTCAGCGGCGTCGAGAGCATGCGCCGGTGGGACCCGGCCGCCCGTCCCGTCCCTGTCGACGGGCGCCGCGCGGCCCTGGCGGCCGTCGCGGAGGGCACCGAGGTGATGGTCCTCGACCCCGCGTCCGAGCGGGAGTTCGCGGTCCGGCGCCCGGCCCTCTGGGCGATCGCGGAGGGCGGCGACTGGCGGCCGGCCCCCGCCGATGCGGAGGTGCTCCTGGCTCTGCGCGCGGCTGCGGAGGGGGAGCGGGCGGTCGCCTCGCTCGAGGTGCGCGCGGGAGACCCGGAGCAGCGCCTCGCGGGGCCCGAGCTCGTGGTGGTCCTGAGCCTGCGCCCGGGGCTCGATCAGGACGCGCTCGGCGCCCTCGTCGCGCGATTGGGGGAGCGGTGGGCGGCCGACGAGACCGTCGCGCAGCGCGTCGACTCGATGACGCTGCAGCTCGCCGCCGCCCGCTGACTCCCGATCAGGTGACCGGGCCGGTCCACTTCTCGCCCGGGCCCTTGCCGATCGGGTCGGCGATCGGGGACGCCTCACGGAACGCGAGCTGGAGGGTGCGGAGGCCGTCGCGCAGGCTCCGGGCGTGCATGTCGCTGATGTCGGGCGCCCCGGCCGTGACCAGGCCCGCGAGCGCGTTGATGAGCTTGCGCGCCTCGTCGAGGTCGACCTGCGCTCCGGGCTCGTCGGCGAGCCCGCACTTGACGGCGGCCGCGCTCATCAGGTGCACGGCGGCGGTGGTGATGATCTCCACCGCCGGGACCTCCGCGATGTCGCGCGCGGCCTCCACGTCGGAGGCTCCGCCGTCCTCGCCGAATCGTCGCGTGTAGTCGTCGTCGTACTGGGCCATGGGTCCTTCGTTCGTCGTCCGTGGTGGAGGGGCGCGGCCGCCGGAGCAGAGGATCGAGGGGCGGCCGGATCCGGTCTGTCGGGCGGGCCGCCGGTCTGCTATGGTTATCCGGGCTCCGAGGCATGTCCTCGGTTCGAAAGTGGAGATTCTCCCACCCGCGCTTGACCGCTTCACAAGGTTACCGGGTCAGAAGCACTCCGCCCCCGAGGGTCGTCAGACCACCGGAGGCAGGGCTGCGGCTCTCGAGGTCCGCCTCGGGAACCGCGTCACAGGGTGCGAGCGCCGTGCTGCAGGCACGACGTGGACGGGACGATCACCTCTCTCGGGTGCGCTGGAGAAGACTCCGGCAGCGCAGCTGCACTCACCGAGATCAGAGGAGAAACGCAATCAGCGATCCCCGTACCAACGACCGTATCCGCGTCCCCGAGGTCCGCCTCGTGGGTCCCGCAGGAGAACAGGTCGGCGTCGTCAAGATCGAGGTCGCCCTGCGACTCGCGCAGGACGCAGACCTGGACCTGGTCGAGGTCGCCCCCAACTCCAAGCCGCCCGTGGCCAAGATCATGGACTACGGGAAGTTCAAGTACGAGCAGGCTCAGAAGCTCAAGGAAGCCCGTCGCAACCAGGCGAACACGATCCTCAAGGAGGTCCGTTTCCGCCTGAAGATCGACAAGCACGACTACGAGACCAAGCGCAAGCGCGCCGAGGGCTTCCTCAAGGCCGGCGACAAGGTCAAGGCGATGATCCTCTTCCGCGGTCGCGAGCAGTCGCGCCCCGAGATGGGCGTCCGCCTGCTCCAGCGCTTCGCGGAGGACGTCGCCGAGTTCGGCCAGGTCGAGTCCACCCCGACCATCGACGGTCGCAACATGGTGATGGTCATCGGCCCGCTGAAGAACAAGTCCGAGGCGAAGGCCGAGGCCAATGCGGTCCGCGCCGCTCGTCGCGAGGCCAACACCCCCGAGGACACGGCCGAGGCCGAGTCCGTCTAGTACTTCGCCGCCCCGGCCTCGGGGCCGGTGGACGCCCCGCTCGCGGGGCACCGGTTTCGCCCCGCCGAGCGCGGAGTGACGTTCACAAGGAGAGAACATGCCCAAGATGAAGACCCACTCGGGTGCCAAGAAGCGCTTCAAGGTGACCGGCTCCGGCAAGGTCATGAAGCAGCAGGCCGGCATGCGTCACAACCTGGAGTCCAAGTCCAGCGTTCGCACGCGCCGCCTCAACCAGGACCAGGTCCTCGCCCCGCAGGACGCCAAGGTCGCCAAGAAGCTTCTCGGTCTGTAGCCCACCGCCGGCGCAGCCCGCTGCGCCGCGTGGTCGCTACTCAGCCGACACGGATCGATAGGAAGAAACAGCAATGGCAAGAGTGAAGAGGGCCGTCAACGCCCACAAGAAGCGTCGCGTCATCCTCGAGCGCGCCTCGGGCTACCGCGGCCAGCGGTCGCGCCTCTACCGCAAGGCGAAGGAGCAGGTCACCCACTCCCTCGTCTACTCGTACCGCGACCGCCGCGCCAAGAAGGGCGAGTTCCGTCGTCTCTGGATCCAGCGCATCAACGCCGCGTCCCGCGCGAACGGCCTGACCTACAACCGCTTCATCCAGGGCCTCGCCCTGGCCGGCGTCCAGGTCGACCGCCGCATCCTCGCGGACCTCGCGATCACCGAGCCGGCCACGTTCGCCTCGCTCGTCGCGACCGCGAAGAGCGCGCTGCCCGCCGACACCTCGGCGCCCAAGGCCGCAGCGTAGTCAGCACGGCTTCCCGGAGGGGGTCGCGACCGAGAGGTCGCGGCCCCCTCCGTCGTTCGAGGGCCCTCCCGCGCCGTGTCTGCGGGGGCGGCGATCACCGCGCCGATAGGCTCGCCGCATGCTCGACAACCCCCGCTCTCCCCGTGTCCGCTCCGTGGCGAAGCTCACCCGCCGCCCGGCCCGGCTCGAGACGGGGCTCTTCCTCCTCGAGGGCCCGCAGGCACTCTCCGAGGCTCTGCAGTACCGCCCGGAGCTGATCGTCGAGTCGTTCGCGACTCCGACCGCTCTGGAGCGGCACCCCGAGATCGTCGCCGCGGCCGCCGAGGCGGAGGTGGAGATCGAGTACGTGACCGAGGACGTCCTCGACGCGATGGCCGACACCGTCACTCCGCAGGGCTTCGTCGCGGTCTGCCGTCAGTTCCCCACGTCGCTCAAGGACGTCGTCGCCTCCGAGCCGCGCCTCGTGGCGGTGCTCGAGGAGGTCCGCGATCCGGGCAATCTCGGCACGATCATCCGTGCCGCCGACGCCGCCGGCGCTGACGCGGTCGTGCTGTCCGGCCGCTCGGTCGACCTCTACAACCCCAAGGTCGTGCGCTCCACGACCGGCTCGCTCTTCCACCTCCCGGTCGCGGTCGGCGCCGACCTCGCCGACGTGCTGGGCCGGCTCCGCGGCGTGGGACTGCGCTCCGTCGCGGCCGACGTGAAGGGGGAGGACCTGCTCGACGTCCGCGCCCGCGGGGACCTCGCCCAGCCGACCGTCTGGGTCTTCGGCAACGAGGCGCGCGGCCTCGAGGAGGAGTCGCTCGCCCTCGTCGACGGCGTGGTCGCGGTGCCCATCTACGGGGCGGCGGAGTCGCTCAACCTCGCGACCGCGGCCTCCGTCTGCCTGTACGAGAGCGCCTTCGCGCTGCGTTCCTGAGAGGAACCGGGCCGAGGGTGCCGCGAACCTGGAGAACAGGGCGCGTTGTTACCCTTCGGTTAAGAATTCCCTCATGATTTGACCGGCCCATCCCCGTGTGCTTCTCTGACGGCATGGTCACAGCCCCGCAAGACGAGCGCGCCGCCGCTCCCGCCGGTGAACCCCTCGTCGTCCTCTCCGGGGTGCAGAAGCACTACGGCGACTTCCAGGCTCTGAAGGACATCGATCTGACGGTGCACCGGGGCGAGGTCGTCGTGGTCCTCGGCCCCTCCGGATCCGGCAAGTCGACGCTCTGCCGCACGGTCAACCGGCTCGAGACGATCTCGGGCGGCACCATCACCATCGACGGTCAGAAGCTCCCGGAGGAGGGCAAGGGCCTCGCCGCGCTCCGCGCCGACGTCGGGATGGTCTTCCAGTCGTTCAACCTCTTCGCGCACAAGACGATCCTCGAGAACGTCACCCTCGGCCCGATCAAGGTCCGCGGGCTCTCCCGCAAGGACGCGGAGGCCCAGGCCACGGCACTGCTCGACCGGGTCGGCGTCGGCCACCAGGCCGCCAAGACCCCGGCCCAGCTCTCCGGCGGGCAGCAGCAGCGCGTCGCGATCGCGCGGGCGCTGGCGATGAAGCCCAAGGTGATGCTGTTCGACGAGCCGACCTCGGCGCTCGACCCCGAGATGATCAACGAGGTCCTGGACGTGATGGTCGGGCTCGCCAAGGACGGGATGACGATGATCGTCGTCACCCACGAGATGGGCTTCGCCCGGAAGGCCGCCGACCGCGTCGTGTTCATGGCCGACGGCGAGATCCTCGAGGACACCGACCCGGAGTCGTTCTTCACCGCGCCCCGCACCGACCGGGCCAAGGACTTCCTCTCCAAGCTCATCACGCACTAGAAGCGCGATCCGCAGCCACCAGGCAGGTCGGACCCGTGACCCGGGAGCCGACCCGACATCGCCCGCTCCGGCGGGCCGAACCCCAGGAAGGACGATCATGCGCATCAGGCTCATGTTCATGACCGCGGGACTCGCAGCAGCGACCCTCGCCCTCGCCGGCTGCTCCGGCGACTCCGGAACCGCCGGCGGCGGCGCCGGTGGAGGCTCCGAGGGAGGGACCTCCGCGTACGAGGTCGCCTCCGACGTCACTCTCGACGGCAGCCCGACCTTCGACGCGATGACCGCGGACGGCAAGGTCGTCATCGGCGTCAAGGAGGATCAGCCCGGGCTGGGCTACCTCGACGCGGCGACCGGCGAGCGCTCCGGGTTCGACATCGAGATCGCGAAGTGGACCGCCGCCTCGCTCGGCTTCGCGGCCGACGCCATCGAGTTCAAGGCGATCCCGTCGGCCAACCGCGAAGCGTCGATCGTGAACGGCGACATCGACTACTACGTCGGCACCTACTCGATCACCGACAAGCGCAAGGAGCAGGTCGGCTTCGCCGGACCCTACTTCGAGACCGGCCAGCAGCTGCTCGTCGCGGCCGACAACGACACGATCACCGGACCGGACGACCTCACCGCCGACACCACCGTGTGCTCGGCCACCGGCTCCACCCCGATCCAGAACATCCGCACCAACTACCCCGAGGTGAAGACCGAGGAGTTCGACACGTACTCGCAGTGCGTGGACGCCCTCTCCGACGGCACCGTCGACGCCGTCACCACCGACGGCGCGATCCTGATCGGTTACGCCGCTCAGAAGCCCGACGAGCTCAAGGTCGTCGGAGAGCCCTTCAGCACCGAGCTCTACGGCATCGGCCTGCCCAAGGACGACGACGCCCTGCGCCACTTCGTCAACGGCATGCTGACCGACGGCGGCGAGACCTGGAGCGCCATCTACGACGAGACGCTCGGCCAGTCCGGCACGACCGTCACCCAGCCGGCGGTGAACGACTACTAGGAGGCGCCCCGGGCGGCCCGACCGCCGCCCGGGGGTCCCCTCTCCTCGACCACCACCACCGCTCCGACAGAAGGGCCAGCCGTATGGATGTCCTGTTGAACAACCTCGACGTCTACGTCCCGGCCTTCGGCAACACCCTGATCCTCTTCAGCGTCTCGCTCGTGTTCGCCCTGCTGATCGGCACGGTGGTCGGCGCGATGCGCGTCTCGCCCGTCCCGATCGCCCGCGCGGTCGGCACGGTGTACGTGAACACCATCCGGAACACCCCGCTCACGCTGGTGATGTTCTTCTTCGCCTTCGGCTACCCCAAGCTCGACCTGCCGCAGGTGGACTACACGAACCTGGCGATCTGCGCCCTCAGCCTCTACACCGCGACCTACGTCGCGGAGGTGCTGCGCTCGGGCATCAACACCGTGCCGATCGGCCAGGCCGAGGCCGCCCGCGCGATCGGCCTCGACTTCGGCCTCACGATGACGCAGGTCGTCCTGCCCCAGGCCTTCCGCTCCGTGATCCCGCCGCTCATGAGCGTCCTGATCGCGCTGCTGAAGAACACCACCGTCGCCGCCGGCTTCTCGGTCGCGGAGGCGGGCACCATCGTCCGCGTCCTCAACGAGCGCGGCGAGAACAGCCTCATCGTCGTCCTCTGGGTGGCCCTGGTCTTCGTGGTCCTGGTCACCCTGCTCTCGCTCGTCCAACGTCAGCTCGAGAAGAAGTGGAGGGTCGCCCGATGAGCTCCGTCCTCTTCGACAACCCCGGCCCCCGGGCCGTCGTGCGCAACCGCGTCATCGGCGTCGTCGTCGTCCTGCTGATCGCGGCGTTCCTCGGCTTCGTGGTCTGGCGCTTCGCGGAGTCCGGCCAGTTCGACGCCTCCAAGTGGCGCGCGTTCGGCTACCCGCTGGTCTGGCAGAGCATCGGCGGCGCCCTCGGCCGCACGCTCGCGGCCTTCGCCACGGCGGGCGTCGCCAGCCTCGTCCTCGGCCTCCTCCTGGCGATCGGCCGGCTCTCGGACCGGCGCTGGATCAACGTCCCCGTCACGCTCTTCATCGAGCTGTTCCGGGCGATCCCCGTCCTGATCCTGATGATGCTGATGTACTACGGCCTGCCGTTCGCGGGCCTCAAGCTCAGCCCCTACCTCGCCGTCGTCATCGCCCTGACCCTCTACAACGGCTCCGTCTTCTCCGAGATCTTCCGCGCCGGCATCGAAGCCCTCCCGCGAGGACAGAAGGAGGCGGGCTACGCGATCGGCCTGCGCAAGTCCGGCGTGATGCGGCTCATCCTGTTCCCCCAGGCGATCCGCTCGATGCTGCCCGTGATCATCGCCCAGCTCGTCGTCGCCCTCAAGGACACGGCGCTCGGCTCGATCATCACCTACAACGAGCTGCTGTACTACGCGCGCTACCTGGGCAACCAGTCGAGCCTCGACAGCCCGATCATCCCGGCTGCGATCGTCATCGGAGCGATCTACATCGGCATCTGCCTCCTCCTCTCGGGGCTGGCGAAGTGGATCGAGATCCGCACGAAGAGCGGCGGACGCGGCGGCCGCACCATCGGCGGCCACCCCGCAGCCCGCGCGCAGACGGACACGCAGCTGATCGCTGTGCAGGACTGAACTGTGAGGATCGCCCGAGGGCGATCCTCACCGCGGTCGGCTTCCTGACGGGGTCGGGTTCCGCAGAGCGTCCTGCGTCCGGATACGGAGAATCGCTGACACGCGATTCTCCTGTTCGCCTCGAGGGTCCGGCGATCGCTCAGCGCATCGAGCGGTGGTGCTCCGCTCCGGCGTCGTCGACGCGGAGGCGGTGGTGATCGGGGAGCCGCGATCGGTCCGGGCGTCTTCCCGTCCGGCGGTGCCCCGCCTCCTGCCGGTGGAGCGGCCTCCGACCCCGGCGTAGCGAGAACCCGCCCCTGCTGGTCGAGCAGCGCCGGTGGCGGGGCTTCGAGAGCCGTCGGCGCAGACGGGGGCCGGCCGCGGGCGAGCGCGACGAGCACCGCGCGCGGGCGGCGGGAGGGGGCGGAGGCCCTCGCCTACACTGGGGGATCGTGTCAGACAGCAACCCGATCACCGACGAGGCCGTCACCGCGGCGGTCGCCGACGCCCTCGCCGCCATCGGCGCGGCGGGCGACTCCACCGCTCTGAAGTCCGCCCGAGCCGCCCACCTCGGCGAGGGGTCCGCCCTCGCCCGCCTCAACGCGCAGATGCGCTCCGTCCCGCCCGAGCACAAGGCGGCGTCCGGCAAGCTCGTCGGCGGTGCCCGCAAGCAGGTGGGCGACGCCTACGCCGCCCGCGAGGCCGAGCTCGTCGAGGCGGAGGACGCGGCCGCGCTCGAGGCCGAGCGCGTGGACGTCACCGCCGGCGCCAGCTTCGTGCGCCGCGGCGCCCGCCACCCCCTCTCGCTCCTCCAGGAGTCGATCGCCGACGTGTTCGTCGGGATGGGCTGGGAGATCGCGGAGGGGCCGGAGCTCGAGAACGAGTGGTTCAACTTCGACGCCCTGAACTTCGACGAGGACCACCCGGCCCGCGCCATGCAGGACACCTTCTTCGTCGACCCCGTCGACTCGCACCTGGTGCTGCGCACGCACACCTCGCCGGTGCAGATCCGCTCGATGCTCGAGCGCCCGCTGCCGCTCTACGTGATCGCTCCCGGACGGGTGTACCGAACCGACGAGCTCGACGCGACGCACACGCCCGTGTTCACGCAGTTCGAGGGTCTCGCCCTCGACCGCGGCCTGACCATGGCGCACCTGCGGGGCACCCTCGAGCACGTCGCGCGGATCCTCTTCGGCGACGACGCGCGCATCCGCCTGCGCCCGAACTACTTCCCCTTCACCGAGCCCAGCGCCGAGCTGGACGTCTGGCACCCGACCTTCGTCGGCGGTGCCCGCTGGATCGAGTGGGGCGGCTGCGGCATGGTCAATCCGAACGTGCTGCGCGCGGCCGGGATCGACCCGGAGGAGTACTCCGGGTTCGCCTTCGGCATGGGGATCGAGCGGACCCTGATGTTCCGCAACGACGTGAAGGACATGCGCGACATGGTCGAGGGCGACGTCCGCTTCAGCGAGCAGTACGGGATGGTGATCTGATGCGCATCCCGCTGAGCTGGCTGGGGGAGTACGTCGACCTCGAGCAGGACGTCACGACGGAGTCCGTGCACGCGGCCCTGGTGTCGGTCGGCCTGGAGGAGGAGGACGTCCACCGCTTCGAGGTGACCGGCCCCGTCGTCGTCGGTGAGGTGCTCGACCTCGCTCCGGAGCCGCAGAAGAACGGCAAGACCATCAACTGGTGCCACGTCCGCGTGGCCCCGGAGGGCGGGCGTGCCGCCGACGGCGGAGAGGACGTCCGCGGCATCGTCTGCGGAGCCCACAACTTCGCGGCCGGCGACAAGGTCGTCGTGTCACTGCCGGGCGCGGTCCTGCCCGGGCCGTTCCCGATCTCCGCGCGGAAGACCTACGGGCACGTGTCCGACGGGATGATCGCCTCGAGCCGCGAGCTCGGCCTCGGGGACGACCACGACGGCATCCTCCGCCTCGCCTCACTCGGGCTCGACCCGGAGCCGGGCACGGACGCCGTCGCGCTCCTCGGTCTCGACGACGCCGCGGTCGAGGTCAACGTGACGCCCGACCGCGGCTACGCCTTCTCGATCCGCGGCATCGCCCGCGAGTACGCCCACGCCACCGGAGCCGCCTTCCGCGACCCCGCTCAGGCGCTCCCTCCGCACGAGCGCACGGAGACGGCGCCCGTCTTCCCCGTGTCCGTGGCCGACGAGGCGCCGATCCGCGGCCGTGTCGGCGCCTCCGTGTTCGTCACGCGCGTCGTCCGGGGCGTCGACGTCTCGCGACCGACGCCGCCGTGGATGCTCGCGCGACTGCGCCTGGCCGGCGTCCGCTCGATCTCGCTCGTCGTGGACATCACCAACTACGTGATGTTCGAGCTCGGCCAGCCGCTGCACGGCTACGACCTGGCGACCCTGCAGGGCGGCATCGTGGTGCGGCGCGCCGCGCCGGGGGAGACCCTCGAGACGCTCGACGGCCAGACCCGGCGCCTGCACGCGGAGGACCTCGTCATCGCCGACGACGGCGGGGCGATCGGCCTCGCCGGAGTGATGGGAGGCGCGCGCACCGAGATCTCGGACGCCACGTCCGACGTCCTGCTCGAGGCGGCGAACTTCGACCCGGTCTCGATCGCCCGGACGGCTCGCCGGCACAAGCTGCCGAGCGAGGCGTCGCGGCGCTTCGAGCGCGGCGTCGACCCCGAGGTGGCCTCGGTCGCCGCGGCCCGCGCGGTGCAGCTGCTGGTAGAGCTCGCCGGCGGCACGGCGGACGAGCTCGGCTCGGTCCTGGCCGACCCGCGCACGGCGGAGCCGGTCGAGCTGCCGGACGGCTACGTCGCGGGCCTCATCGGCGTGGAGTACACCCCGGAGGAGATCCGCGGCGCGCTCGTCGAGATCGGCGCCTCCGTCGAGACCGGCGGAGCGGGCCTGCTGGTGACTCCGCCGAGCTGGCGCCCCGACCTCGTCGACCGCGCCTCGCTCGCGGAGGAGGTCGCCCGCATCACCGGGTACGACCGCATCCCGGCGATCCTGCCCGTCGCGCCTCCCGGCCGCGGGCTGACCCCGGGCCAGCGGCTGCGCCGCACCCTCGCCCAGGCGCTCGCCGCCGCGGGTCTGACCGAGGTGCTCTCGTACCCGTTCCTCTCGCGCTCGATCAACGACCGGCTCGGCTCGGTCGACGGGGAGCCGCAGGAGCAGATCACGCTCGCCAACCCGCTCGACGCGACCGCGGGCCAGCTGCGGATCTCTCTGCTGCCGGGTCTCGTGCAGGTCGCGGCCCGCAACCGCTCGCGCGGCCTGACGGATCTCGCGGTCTACGAGCTCGGCTCCGTCTTCCTCCCGGCCGCCGGCGGCCCGTTCGGCTCCGGGGCGCTCCCTGCGGGCGGGGCGCGTCCGTCCGCGGAGGTCGAGGCCGAGCTGAACGCGGGCATCCCACCGCAGCCGCGGCACCTCGCGGCGCTGCTCACGGGTGCCGCCGTCGTGCGCCAGCCCGGTGTCGCCGGCCGTGACGTCGACTGGCGCGACGCCCTCGACGTGGTCCGCGAGGTCTCCGCGGCGACCGGCACCGAGCTGGTGCTGCGCCAGGGGGCCCACGCCGCGCTGCACCCGGGCCGCACCGCCGAGGTCGTTCTCGACGGCGCGGTCATCGGGCACGCGGGGGAGCTGCTCCCGGCGCTCGCCGAGGAGCTCGACCTGCCGCGCCGCGTCGCCGTGGTCGAGCTCGACCTGGAGCCGCTGCTCGCGCGGGCCGGGAGGGTCGTCGTGGCCCGCCCGGTGGGCGCGCTGCCCGCCGCGACCCAGGACCTCTCGCTCGTCGTGCCGGTCGGCACCGCGGCGGCTGACGTGCGCGCCGCCGTCGCCGAGGGGGCGGGCGAGCTGCTCGAGGCGATCCGCCTGGTCGACGACTACCGCGGCACCGGGCTCGCCGAGGGGACGAAGTCGCTGACCTTCGCGCTGCGCTTCCGCGCGCCGGACCGCACGCTCACCGCGGCCGAGGCGACGGCCGCGAAGGAGAACGGCGTGGCCGTGGCGGCGGAGCGCTTCGGCGCCCGACTCCGCGAGTGAGGCCGGGGGTCCCGTCCGGTTCGGCCGGGCGGGGCCCCGCACCCGCACCGGCTAGGCTCTCGGGCATGACTTTCTCCGTGGCGGTGGCCGGTGCGAGCGGCTACGCGGGCGGCGAGCTGCTGCGACTGCTCGCCGACCACCCCGAGTTCGAGGTGCGCACGGTGACGGCGCACGCCAACGCGGGTCAGCCCCTCGTCGCCGTGCACCCGCACCTCCGCTCGCTCCGCGACCTCGTCCTCGTCGACACGACGACCGGGAACCTCGCCGGGCACGACGTCGTCTTCCTCGCCCTCCCGCACGGGAAGTCGGGCGAGATCACCGCGACCCTCCCCGAGGACGTCCTCGTCGTCGACTGCGGCGCCGACCACCGGTTGACCGACCCGCAGGACTGGGCCGACTTCTACGGGGGCGACTTCGCCGGGGCCTGGCCCTACGGGCTCCCGGAGCTGCTGATCGGCGGCGGCGGACGCAAGCAGCGCGAGGCGCTCGCCGGAGTGCGGCGCATCGCCGTCCCCGGCTGCAACGTCACGGCGATCACGCTCGGCCTGGCCCCCGGCCTGCACGCCGGAGTGATCGAGTCGTCGGACCTCGTCGCGGTCCTCGCCGTCGGCCCCTCGGGTGCGGGCAAGAGCCTGCGGACCGACCTCCTCGCCAGCGAGCTCCTCGGCTCCGCGCACGCCTACGGCCTCGGCGGAGTGCACCGCCACAATCCCGAGATCCGGCAGAACCTCCTGCTCGCCGGAGCCGGATCCGTCTCGATCTCGTTCACCCCGGTCCTCGTGCCGATGTCCCGGGGCATCCTGGCGACCTCGACCGCGCGCCTCGCCCCCGGCGTCTCCGCGCAGGACGTGCGCGCCGCGTGGGAGACCGCCTACGGCGACGAGACCTTCGTCCAGCTGCTCCCGGAGGGCTCCTTCCCCCGGACGGCCGACGTGGTGGGGGCGAACACCGCTCTGATCGGACTCGCCGTGGACGAGCGGGCCCGCCGCGTCGTGGTCGTCTCGGCCATCGACAACCTCGTCAAGGGCACCGCGGGCGCAGCCGTCCAGTCCACCAACATCGCCCTGGGACTCCCGGAGTCCCTCGGCCTGAGCGTGAACGGAGTCGCGCCGTGAGCGTCACCGCAGCAGCAGGGTTCCGGGCGGCGGGAGTCGTCGCCGGGCTGAAGTCGACCGGAGCGCGCGACGTCGCGCTCGTGCAGAACCTCGGCCCGCTGCAGAGCGCCGCCGCGGTCTTCACGAGCAACCGCTGCAAGGCGAACCCCGTCCTCTGGAGCGAGCAGGTGATGCGCGACGGCGTCGTCTCGGCGATCGTCCTCAACTCCGGCGGCGCCAACTGCTACACGGGTGCTCAGGGCTTCCAGGTCACCCACCGCACCGCGGAGCTCGTGGGCGAAAGCCTCGAGGTGTCCGCCGGCGACGTGCTGGTGTGCTCCACCGGGCTGATCGGCGACCAGCTCGACCTCGCGAAGCTCACCGCCGGCGTGACCGGCGCCTCCGCCGAGCTCGCCGGGGGACCCGAGGCGGGCGAGGCGGCCGCCCGCGCGATCATGACCACCGACACGGTCCCGAAGCAGGCGGTTATCCGCTCCGAGCAGGGCTGGAGCATCGGCGGCATGGCCAAGGGCGCCGGGATGCTCGCGCCGGGTCTGGCGACGATGCTGGTCGTGATCACGACCGACGCGGCCCTCGAGTCCGCCGCTCTCGACACCGCCCTGCGTGCCGCGACCCGCGTCACCTTCGACCGCCTCGACTCGGACGGCTGCATGTCGACGAACGACACCGTCGCACTGCTCGCGAGCGGCGCCAGCGGTGTCGAGGCCGACGCCGACGAGTTCACCGAGGCCCTGACCGCGGTCTGCCGCGACCTCACCCTGCAGCTGCAGGCCGACGCGGAGGGCGCCGCCCACGACGTCGCGATCCGCGTGCTGAACGCCGCGACCGAGGACGAGGCCGTGGTCGTCGCCCGCGCCGTCTCCCGCAGCAACCTGTTCAAGGCCGCGATCTTCGGCAAGGACCCCAACTGGGGCCGCGTCCTCGCCGCCGTGGGCACGACCGATGCGCAGTTCGACCCGTACGGCATCGACGTCGCGATGAACGGGGTGCAGGTCTGCCTCGCGGGCGAGCCGCACAAGAGCCGCGACCTCGTCGACCTCGCCCCTCGGCAGGTCGCCGTCGACATCGACCTGCACGCCGGCGACGCGACGGCCACGATCTGGACAAACGACCTCACGCACGACTACGTGCACGAGAACTCCGCGTACTCGAGCTGAGGCGGCCATGAGCGACGACACCACCCTCTCGGCCGAGAGCCGCGCCGAGCGCGACGCCGCACCCGGGAAGGCCGCGACGCTCATCGAGTCGCTGCCCTGGCTGCAGAGCTTCCACGGGCGCACGATGGTGATCAAGTTCGGCGGCAACGCGATGGTGTCGGAGGAGCTGCAGCGCTCCTTCGCCCAGGACATGGTCTACCTGCGCTACGCCGGGATCCGCCCCGTGGTCGTCCACGGCGGTGGGCCCCAGATCTCGCGGATGCTCGACCGGCTCGGGATCGAGAGCGAGTTCCGGGGCGGCTACCGGGTCACGAGCCCCGAGGCGATGGAGGTGGTGCGGATGGTGCTCACCGGCAGCATCAGCCGCGACATCGTCCGCCGGATCAACGAGCACGGCCCCCTCGCCGCCGGCATCTCCGGTGAGGACGCGGGCCTCTTCGTCGGCCGCCGCCGCGGTGTCGTGATCGACGGCGAGGAGCACGACCTCGGACTCGTCGGAGACGTGATCGCCGTGGATCCCGCCGCCGTCCTCGCTCAGCTCGAGGCCGGCCGGATCCCGGTCGTGTCCTCGATCGCCCCCGACTCGGACGACCCCACGCAGTCGCTGAACGTCAACGCCGACGCCGCCGCCGCCGCGCTGGCCGTCGCGCTCGGCGCCGAGAAGCTCGTCGTCCTCACCGACGTGGCCGGCCTCTACTCCGACTGGCCCGACCGCGAGTCGCTCGTCTCGCACATCCGCTCGGACGACCTCGCGGCTCTGCTGCCCTCGCTCGAATCGGGCATGATCCCCAAGATGACCGCCTGCCTCGACGCCGTGCGCGGGGGAGTGCCCAAGGCCGCCATCATCGACGGCCGCATCCCGCACTCGATCCTGCTCGAGGTGTTCACCTCGGAGGGCATCGGCACCGAGGTCGTCGCCTCGCTCGACCCCCGCGACCGGGAGCGAATGTCGGGCCGCTGATCCTCAGCGGCCCCGGCTCCGAGCGCCCGTCCCGTCCGGGACGCGCGCACCGTCGGCCCTCGCGGCCGGACCGCTCCGATCGAAAGGCCACCATGTCCATCCCCACGACCGCGTCCCGCACCGGCTCGGCGCGCGACCGCTACTCCGCCGCGATGATGCAGACCTTCGCGCCGCCGCTCGCCGTGCTCGAGCGCGGCGAGGGCTGCCGGGTCTGGGACGTCGACGGGCGGGAGTACCTCGACTTCCTCGGCGGCATCGCCGTCAACTCGCTCGGCCATGCGCATCCCGTGTTCGTCGAGGCCGTGACGCGCCAGGCCGGTGCGCTCGCCCACGTCTCCAACTACTTCGCGACCGCCCCGCAGATCGAGCTCGCCGAGACCCTGCGCCGCCTCACCGGGGCCGGGGAGACGGGCCGCGTCTACTTCGCCAACTCGGGCACCGAGGCCAACGAGGCGGCCTTCAAGCTGGCGCGGCTGAACGCGGCCGGCGGCCGGCACCGCGTCCTGGCGCTGCAGAACGCGTTCCACGGGCGGACGATGGGCGCGCTCGCTCTGACCGGCAAGGCGGCCATGCGCGCGCCGTTCGAGCCGATGCCGGGAGGGGTCGAGCACCTCGAGGCGAGCATCGAGGCCCTCGAGGCGGCTCTCGACGAGTCCGTCGCCGCGCTGATCGTCGAGCCCATCCAGGGGGAGGCGGGCGTCATCCCGCTGCCGGCCGGCTACCTCGAGCGCGCGCGGGAGCTCACCCGCGAGCACGGCGCGCTGCTCATCGTCGACGAGATCCAGACCGGGGTCGGGCGGACCGGACGCTGGTTCGCCTACCAGGAGGCGGGGATCCTGCCCGACGCCGTCACCCTGGCCAAGGGGCTCGGCGGAGGCTTCCCCGTCGGAGCGCTGGTGACCTTCGGCGAGGCGTCCGACCTCCTGCAGAAGGGCCACCACGGCAGCACCTTCGGCGGCAATCCGCTCGCGACCGCCGTGGCCGGAGCCGTGCTCGCCGAGATCGAGCGCGCCGACCTTCTCGGCAACGCGCGGGAGCGCGGGGCGCAGATCGTCGACGCGCTGACCGCTCTCGACTCGCCCCTGATCGGAGGGGTCCGCGGCGCGGGCCTCCTCCTGGGCATCGCCCTGACCCGGCCGGTCGCCGCCGAGCTCGCCGCCGCCTGCCTCGACGCCGGCCTGATCGTGAACGCGGCGAACGACTCGAGCATCCGGCTCGCGCCTCCGCTCGTGGTGACCGCCGCCGACGTCGCCGAGTTCGCCGATCGCTTCGGCCGCGCACTGCAGACCCTCTGACCCCGTACCTCCACCGAAAGCGACCAGCACCGTGACCCGCCACTTCCTCCGCGACGACGACATCACTCCCGCCGAGCAGGCCGAGATCCTCGACCTCGCCCTCGAGATCAAGCGCGACCGCTTCTCCCGGAAGCCCCTCGCCGGGCCGCAGACCGTCGCCGTGATCTTCGACAAGTCCTCCACGCGCACCCGTGTCTCCTTCGCGGTCGGCATCGCCGATCTCGGCGGGAGCCCCCTGATCATCTCGACCGCGAGCAGCCAGCTAGGCGGCAAGGAGACCGCCTCCGACACGGCGCGGGTCCTGGAGCGCCAGGTCGCCGCCATCGTGTGGCGCACCTACGCGCAGTCGGGCCTGGAGGAGATGGCGCGCAGCACGCGCGTGCCGGTCGTCAACGCGCTCTCGGACGAGTTCCACCCGTGCCAGCTCCTCGCCGACCTGCTGACCATCCGCGAGCACCGCGGTCACCTCGCCGGACTCACGCTCACGTTCTTCGGGGACGGAGCGAGCAACATGGCGCACTCGTACCTCCTGGCGGGGGCCACGGCCGGCATGCACGTCCGAATCGTCTCCCCGGAGTCGTACTCGCCGGACGCGGCGGTCCTGGCCGATGCGCAGCGCATCGCCGCGACTACCGGCGGATCGGCGATCACCACGACCGACCCCGACGAGGGCGCGGCCGGCTCCGACATCGTGATCACGGACACGTGGGTGTCGATGGGCAAGGAGGACGAGAAGGCGGCGCGCGTCGCGACCTTCGGTGCCTACCGGGTCGACGCCGCCACGATGGCCGCTGCCGCTCCCGACGCGCTGTTCCTGCACTGCCTGCCCGCGGACCGCGGCTACGAGGTGACCGCCGACGTGATCGACGGCCCGCAGAGCGTGATCTGGGACGAGGCGGAGAACCGCCTGCACGCGCAGAAGGCCCTGCTCGTGTGGCTCCTGGAGCGCGCCGGCACCGCCGACGCCGCTCAGTAGACTCGACAGCCGAACCCGAGGAGAACCATGACGGAACGACCCTCCGCCCGCGCGGGCGAGGCCGGAGCCCTCTGGGGCGGCCGCTTCGCCGGCGGCCCCTCGCCCGAGCTCGCCGCGCTCTCGAGGTCGACCCACTTCGACTGGCAGCTCGCCCCCTACGACCTCGCCGGCTCCCGCGCCCACGCCCGGGCGCTCGCCGGAGCGGGCTACCTCGACGACGCCGAGCTCACCGCGATGCTCGCGGCGCTCGACCGGCTCGAGGCTGCCGTCGCCGACGGGAGCTTCGCCGCCGACGAATCCGACGAGGACGTGCACGGCGCCCTCGAGCGCGGCCTGATGCTCGAAGCCGGTCCCGAGCTCGGCGGCAAGCTCCGCGCGGGGCGCTCGCGCAACGACCAGATCGCCACCTTCGTCCGGATGTACCTCCGCGACCACGCGGCGCTCGTCTCGGAGCTGGTGGTGCAGCTCATCGACGCCCTCGCCGCGCAGGCGTCGGCGCACCCGACGGCGATCATGCCCGGGCGCACCCACCTCCAGCACGCTCAGCCCGTGCTCCTCGCGCACCATCTGCTCGCCCACGGCTGGGCGCTGCTGCGCGATCTGGAGCGCCTGCGGGACTGGGCCGTCCGGGCGGACGTCTCGCCCTACGGCTCGGGCGCCCTCGCCGGCTCGACCCTCGGCCTGGACGCCGAGGCGGTCGCCCGCGATCTCGGCTTCGCGTCGAGCGTGCCGAACTCGATCGACGGGACGGCCAGCCGCGACCTCGTCGCCGAGTTCGCCTTCGTCAGCGCCATGATCGGGATCGACGTCTCGCGCATCGCGGAGGAGGTCATCCTCTGGAACACGCGGGAGTTCGCCTTCGTCACGCTCGACGACGGCTACTCGACCGGGTCCTCGATCATGCCGCAGAAGAAGAACCCCGACATCGCCGAGCTCGCCCGGGGGAAGTCCGGCCGGCTGATCGGCAACCTCACCGGGCTGCTCGCGACCCTCAAGGCGCTGCCGCTCGCCTACAACCGCGACCTGCAGGAGGACAAGGAGCCGGTCTTCGACTCGGTGACGACCCTCGAGGTCCTGCTGCCCGCGTTCACCGGCATGATCGCGACCCTCACCTTCCACACCGACCGGATGGCGGAGCTCGCGCCCCAGGGCTTCTCCCTCGCGACCGACGTGGCCGAGTGGCTCGTGAAGAAGCACGTGCCCTTCCGGGACGCCCACGAGATCACCGGCGAGCTGGTCAAGCTGGCGGAGTCGCAGGGGAGGGGGCTCGAGGATCTCGACGACGCCGCGCTCGCCTCGGTGTCGCCGCTGCTCACGCCCGACGTGCGCTCCGTTCTCAGCATCGAGGGATCGGTGGCGAGCCGGGACGGTGTCGGCGGCACGGCTCCCGACCGCGTCTCGGAGCAGCTCGCCCGGCTGACCGAGCGCGTCCGGGTCGTGCGCGGATCCCTCCGGGGGGAGCGCCCGTGACCCTTCGAGGAGCGCCGGGCGACGACGGCCGTCCGCCGCTGCGCCCCTGGCAGCAGCGGACTCTGGTGCTCGTCGCCGCAGTCGTCATCGTCGCGGTGATCGTGATCACCCTCGTGTCGGGCCAGAGCTTCTTCTGAGCGCCGACCTCCCCGATCTCTCGCGCTCGGCCCTCGAGGTGGCACCGCAGCTGCTCGGCCGCGTCCTCCTGCACCGCACGCCGGAGGGCGTGGTCGGCGTCCGGCTGACCGAGGTCGAGGCGTACCTCGGAACCGGTGAGGATCCGGGCTCGCATGCGCACCGCGGACCGACACCCCGGACGGCTCCCATGTTCGGTCCGCCCGGGTCCGTGTACGCGTACTTCACGTACGGGATGCACACCTGCGTGAACATCGTCTGCTCCCCGGCGGGCGCGGCGTCGGCGGTGCTGCTGCGCGCAGGCGAGGTCGTATCGGGGGAGGATCTCGCGATGATCCGGCGCGGACCCGTTCGCAGCCGGGATCTGGCCCGCGGACCCGCGCGGCTGGCGAAGGCCCTCGGAGTCCGTCTCACCGAGTCGGGCGACCCGCTCGAGGCGGCGTTCGAGCTGCTGCCGGGGGAGAGGCCGTCCTCCGTGGCGGCGGGCCCGCGCACCGGCGTCTCGGGCCCGGGCGGCGGGGACGACTTCCCGTGGCGCTTCAGCATCCCGGGCGACCCCACCGTCTCGCCCTACCGGAGAGCAGTGCCCCGGCGGCGGCCCGGAGCTCAGCCCGCGAGGTAGAGCCGGGCGAGAACGCCGAGAGCCGCCGCCCAGGCGAGGCTCGCCAGCGTGCCGATGATGAACCGCTCGCGCGCCTCCGGGGAGGCGAGCTCGCTGAAGCGGCCGACGCCCTTGATCGCCACCACGACCGCGATCCCCTCGGGGAGACCGCTCATCAGTGCGCCGGCCGTCGCGATCCGCTCGAGGACCCCGATCGTCGTCCCCCCGCGCAGCACCTCGATCGGCTGGCCGATCGCCGAGGGCGCGCTCCCGGCGGCGGGGCGGGAGGTTCCGGCGACCATGATGCCGCCGTGGCTGCCGCTGCGGGAGTCGGCCGTCGCGAGCCGGAGGGTGAGCAGCACGACCGGCCCGCCGCCCGCGATCGCCAGCGCGAAGGCCAGCACCGCCACCAGGACGGAGTGGATCGGGGGCGCGGACGGTCCGGCGACCGCCGTGAGCAGGAAGGCGGCGGCCGCCGCCACGAGGGGGATCCAGGCGAGCTGCGGACGGCGAAGGCGCACGGCGAGCACCGCACCGGCGAGTCCGGCGAGCAGCACGAGCACCACGCCCGTCCACGAGGCGGACTGCAGCGCGGAGGCGAGGAGCAGGGCGGGGGATCCGGGGGGTGCCGTCATCGGGGTGTCCTCTCGTCGGTGGGGTCGAGCGTACGGTCGACCACTGTCAGCAGGCGCGCGAGCGCGTCACGGGCGGGAGCGTCGACTCGAGCACTCGCCGCGCGGACCCGGAGGCTGACCGCCTGCGGGCTGACGGCGAGGCGCTCGGCCGCATCCTTCTGGGAGAGGCCGCTCTCGAGCAGGTCGACGATCTGCCAGCCGGCCTCGGAGCGCGCGTCGCGCAGCAGGAGGAGCGGATCGATCAGCGCCTGGACGTCCGCCGGTGCCGGCGCCGCCGTTCCCGGTGCGTCCGGATCGAGGGAGAAGCGCGTCGGCCGGCCCTTCGCCGCCTCGACCGCCCGGCGCGCCGCGAAGTACGCCTCCCCGGTCGCCGCTCTCGTGGTCGCGGGGAGTGGCCGGTCGACGGGGCCGATCCCGAGGCCGATGCTCCAGTGGCCGGTCCGGTGCAGCTCGAGCACGAGCGCGACGACGGCATCGGCCCGGTCGAGCACGCACTGGAACTCGTCGCCCGCCGTCCGCTCCGGGGGCAGGACGAACGACGCCCGACCGTCGTCGATCAGGCTCGCGATCGCCTGGTCCACGCGGTCGTGGTCGTGCCTGCTGTCGCGCTGATCCGCGGTGATGACGAACATCGGACCTCCTCGATCAAGTATCGGCACTTGATCGCCCCGGATCAAGCCTGTGCGCTTGACTCCCGGAGACCGGCTCCTTCCCGCCGCGGTAGCCTGGTCGGGTGATCGACCAGCACCTCCCCGGGTCCGCGACGAGCCCGCGGCTCGACCCCGCCTTCGACTCCGTGTGGGACGAGCTGGTCTGGCGAGGCTCGGTGCACGTGTCGACCGATGCGGGAGCGTTGCGCGAGCTGCTGTCGGGGGAGCCGATCACCTACTACTGCGGGTTCGACCCGACCGCGCCCAGCCTCCACCTCGGGAACCTGGTGCAGCTGATCGTCATGCGCCGGCTCCAGCTGGCCGGGCATCGGCCGCTCGGGCTCGTCGGCGGCTCGACCGGGCTGATCGGGGATCCGCGTCCGACGGCCGAGCGGACGCTGAACTCGCGCGAGACGGTGACGGCGTGGGTCGAGCGCCTCCAGGCGCAGGTGTCCCGGTTCGTTCCCGCGGGCGGCGACAACGGGCTGCGCCTGGTCAACAACCTCGACTGGACCGCTCCGCTGTCGGCGATCGACTTCCTGCGGGAGATCGGGAAGCACTTCCGTGTGGGGACGATGCTCAAGAAGGACGCGGTCAGCGCCCGCCTCAACTCCGACGCGGGGATCAGCTACACCGAGTTCAGCTACCAGATCCTGCAGGGACTCGACTACCTGGAGCTCTACCGGCAGTACGGGTGCGTCCTGCAGACCGGCGGCAGCGACCAGTGGGGCAACCTGACGAGCGGGACCGACCTGATCCACCGCACGGAGGGCGTGTCGGTCCACGCGATCGGTACACCCCTGGTGATGAACTCCGACGGCACAAAGTTCGGCAAGAGCGAGGGCAACGCCGTCTGGCTCGACTCCGAGCTCACCAGCCCGTACGCGTTCTACCAGTTCTGGGTCAACACGGACGACCGTGACGTCGCCGACCGCCTGCGGATCTTCACCTTCCTGCCGCGCACGGAGATCGAGCGCCTGGAGAAGGCCGCCGCCGACGAGCCGTTCCGCCGGGAGGCGCAGCGCGCGCTCGCCTGGGAGGTCACGTCGCTGGTGCACGGAGCGGAGGCGACGCGGTCGGTGATCGACGCCTCGGCCGCGCTCTTCGGCAAGGGCTCGCTCGAGGGGATCGACCCGGTCATCCTCCGCGGCGCGCTCGAGGCGGTGCCCTCGATGGAGGCGACACCGGAGACGCCGGCGCTGCAGGCGTTCGTCGAGACCGGACTCGTCGCCAGCACGGGGGAGGCGCGACGGGCACTCGCTCAGGGAGGGCTGTCGGTGAACAACACCGCCCTCCCGTCCGAGACCGTCACGCTCGGCGAGCTCCCGTTGATCGACGGGATCGCCGTCCTCCGTCGCGGCAAGAAGAGCTTCGCCGGGGCCTTCGTCCGCTGACCGCGTGCCCGCTCTCCTCGAGCGGACGCGGACGATGACGGCGGTCTCATCAACACGGTGTCCCGTGTCCCGTGTCCGGTGTCCGGTGTCCGGTGTCCGGTGTCCGGTGTCCGGTGTCCGGTGTCCGGTGTCCGGTAGCCGGTGTCCGGTAGCCGGTGTCCGGTGTCCGGTAGCCGGTAGCCGGTAGCCGGTGTCGGGTACCGAGTCGACATTCAGCGACGCACGGCCCCTGAATCGCGACACGCCCGGGACGCAGGCGATTTGCCGCTCGGCCGAGGCCCGACGTAATGTAACTCCTCGTCACCCCAAAGGAGCGGCAAGCGGGAGTCAGGCGCAGAGCGTCGAGACCAGCTGGCCCACCTCAAGCGGGGACCATCCCCTCGCTCCCAGGCCTGTTAGAGATTCGTCTCTTGAAGACTGCGGGATCGCGAGCGTAAGATGCAAAGCCTCCACGGGACACGGTCCCGGCTTCGTTGCAAGGCTTCACGGCCGAGCCCGGTGCAGCGGTGCGGTCCTCGATCGTGCAGCGAACACCACGACGAAGCCGGACTTGACACGGCCTGCGGATGTGCTAGGTTAGTCGAGTTGCCACGGAGGCGATCGGGACTTCGGTTCTGACAAGCCTAACCGGTCTCGGCAAGCAAAACAAATCGAGTGGCTCACGCCCTCGTACAGCAATCTTCGATCACTTCCGTTGTGAAGCACCGTTCTGGTGTGGAGGCGGGATGTGTCCGATTCTTGAGAACTCAACAGCGTGCACTATGTTCAATGCCAATTTTATACCCCGGCCTTGATCTTCGGATCGGGTTGGGATTCCTTTGGAAATTGATGTCAGCTTCCGGCTTTCGGGTCGGAGAGATGTCTTATTTGCTAGAGGTCAAACTTGACTCTCCTTCTCTTCGGGGTTGGGGGTCGTAATTTTTTTACGGAGAGTTTGATCCTGGCTCAGGACGAACGCTGGCGGCGTGCTTAACACATGCAAGTCGAACGATGAAGCCCAGCTTGCTGGGTGGATTAGTGGCGAACGGGTGAGTAACACGTGAGTAACCTGCCCTTGACTCTGGGATAAGCGCTGGAAACGGCGTCTAATACCGGATACGACCTGCCCCGGCATCGGGTGCGGGTGGAAAGTTTTTCGGTCAAGGATGGACTCGCGGCCTATCAGCTAGTTGGTGAGGTAATGGCTCACCAAGGCGACGACGGGTAGCCGGCCTGAGAGG
>NZ_PSVI01000049.1:0-25119 GCF_002931415.1 Rathayibacter sp. AY1E8 | reverse complement strand
GGACGACGCTGAGCGGCGGGGTGACCAGCTCGCTCCACGGGTTGTCGTCGAACACGACGACCGAGAGGGCCTCCGGGATCCGGATCCCGAGCTGGAAGAGCCGGTGCACGGCGCTGCGCACCTGCGCGCCGCTGCCCGCGGTCTGAGGAGGCCGCGGCTGCCGCGGCACCTCCGGCCGTCGGAGCAGCCGCAGGCCGGTCGCGAGCTGCCAGGCCGTGACGGCGTAGACGGAGGCGCGCTCCCAGACGCCGTCGGGCAGCAGGTCGACGCCGGGCACGCGGGTGTCGACCTGCAGCATCAGCAGCGCGAGCAGGCCGGCCGCACCGAGCACGATCCCGACCGTCTCGAGCGCCCACGGGGCGCGGCCGCGCCGGGCCGCGGCACCGGCGACGATCGAGGCCGCGTTGCCGCCGACGATCGCCATCGCGGCGCCGACCACGTGCAGGCCGCCGATCCCGTTCTGCGCACTGGCGCTGCTCCCGTGCACGAGGCCCACCACGGCGATGCCCACGGCGTAGACCACGGCGAGGGAGAGGAACAGCCCCCGCGATCCGCCCCGCGCCGCCCGCACGGTCGTGACGGCGGCGGCGAGGTAGAGCGCCCCCTGCAGGAGGAATCCGGCGTTCATCACCGCGTGCAGCGGCGAGTCGATCGCGCGCCCCTGGAACACGCCCACCTCGGGCACGCCGAGATCGCTGATGTAGTTCCGTGCGTAGCTGTAGCCCGGGAACGCGGACGCGGCGACCGCCTCCGCTCCCACGTAGGCGAGCGCGCTCACCACCCACAGCACTCCGGCCCCACGAGTTCCCATGCGCCCATCATCCCCGGGCCCGGCCCCGCCGGTCGTCGTCGGCGGACGGCTCCCCGGCTAGGCTCGCCGGATGCTGCAGGTGCGGGGTGAGTCCGGGCAGGCCGTGCTCCTCCTGCCGGGCGGGGGCGAGGCCGTCGACGGGTTCTTCCCCGGGCTGGTCGAGGGCCTGATCGTCGATCCGGGCTGCCGGCTGGTCCTCTACGACAGACCGGGCACAGCGGGGTCGGAGGTCGCCGGCGGACTGACCGACGCCGCCGACGCCGTCCACGCCGTGCTGGCCGGCCTCGGGACAGGTCCCGTCGTCGTGATCGGCCAGAGCCTCGGCGGTGCCGTCGCGATGCTGCTCGCTCGCGATCATCCCGAGGACGTCGCGGGACTGGTGCTCCTCGACCCGACGCCCGTCAACGACACGGCACTGGCGCGTCAGGTGGAGCGGACGGCCCGGGCGACGGCGGCGCTCTCGAGACTGCCGGGGCTCGGCCGAGCGCTGTCCGCGCTGCTGCGCACGAGCGCCGCCCGGTCGGCGAGGCGCCACGCGATGAGCCCGGCCGCGCGCGCGGCCGCTCTCGCGATGGCGGACGTCGACCTGCCGGGGCTCGCCTCCGCCGCCGCTGGTCTGGAGCAGGTGGCGCGGGGCTTCGACGAGTCTCAGCTGCCCGCGGTCCCCGCGGCCGTGGTGACCGCGGACCGCAGGCCCGGGTCCTCCCTGCATCGCGCGCATCGGCGCGTGGCCGCCGCACTGGACGCGCCGCTGCTGTCCTGGCCCGGAGCCGTGCACGAGGTGCATCTGAGCCACGAGCGCGAGGTGCTCGAGGTCGCCCGCACCATCGTGCGGGCCGTCGCCTCCGACTAGGTCCGGAGCCGCTGCGCCGCCGCTCCGGTCACAGGCTGAACCCGCCGTCGGTCGTGAGCACCTGCCCGACGACCCAGCTGCCCGCCGACGTGGCCAGCCATGCGATCAGCTCCGCGGGCAGGTGCGGGGCCGCCCGGTACGAGGACGCCGCTCCGGCTCCGCTGCGCGAGGGAGGCCGACCTGGACTACTCCTCGTCCGTCCGGTAGACCTTCCGGAACGCGTCCTTGCGGGCGATCCTCCCGCCGCGGAACTCGTAGATGTCGCAGCCCCGCGTGACCTGGGGTCGGCCGTCGGGGCCGGTCCCGGTGAAGGACCAGGTGGCCGCGCCGCGCGTCCCGGCGATGAGGGGAGCCCCCTCCTCGTGCCGCTCCTGTCCGGTGTCGAAGGCGAGCATGAGCGCGAATCCCTCGCGGACCTGCTCCTTCCCCGTCCAGGTGCGGCCGGGCTCGGGGCCGACGGACGCGCCGTAGACGCAGTCGTCGGTCATGTGGCTCATCAGCGCTTCGAGGTCGTGGCGGGTCCAGGCGTCGCTGAACGCGGCCAGCACCTCGGGCGTCATCTCGCTCGTGCTGGTCTCGGTCGAAGAGGAGTCGTCCATGGCGGGCCTCGGTCCTTCTGATCGGTGGACCGTCGTCGGTCGCTCTGCGACCGTGGCAGGTGAGCGGCCGCAGTGGCAACGCCCTCTAGCGGTCATGTCCGGAAGCGGACGGCCGGCGGATCATTGGTCCGTCGATCCGCCGACCAGCGGGTGAGCGCGACGGCGGGGGGCGGTGCACTGCGGGCGGCGGGAGCGGCCGCCGAGGCGACCCGCTCCACCGGGCACTGCCCCGTCTCGATGCTGAGCCCCTTCGTGAAGGCCGTGCCGAAGTCGGACGCGGGCCGGCCCTCCTCCGCCTCCTCGGTCGCGGCTCCGGGGTCGCCCGCGGCGGCCGGATGCTAGGCGCTCGCCGCCTCCTCCGCCACCTCCTCCCCGCCGACCGGCGCCGACGCGCAGGATGAGGAGCACCGGTCGCGGCGGGCGCCGACTCCGCACCCGACCGGCACCGAGACCGCCACGAGCCCGCGCCGGCGGGAGGACAGCGAGAGCACCATGGGATTCTGGGGACCGACCGACGAGACCCGCGGCACGCGCCCGGTCGACGAGCCGCTCGGCGAGCTGGAGCTCGTGCACGCCTTCACCAGCGGGCCGATGCCCACCGGCGTCAGCGTCTCGCACACCGGGCGGATCTTCGTGAACTTCCCGAAGTGGGGAGACGAGGTCCCGGCCACGGTCGTGGAGCTGGTCGACGGAGCGGCGGTGCCCTACCCGGACGAGGCCTGGAACACGCCGTCGGGAATCGACGACGCCGGCGCCCTCGTCTCGGTGCAGAGCATCGTCGTCGATCCGGCCGACCGGCTCTGGATCCTCGACACCGGCAGCCCGATGTTCGAGCCGACGAAGAAGGGCGGCCCCAAGCTCGTCCGCGTCGACCTGGCGACCGACACCGTCGAGCAGGTGATCCTCCTCGAGCCGGACGTCGCCCTGCCGACCACCTACCTCAACGACGTGCGCTTCGATCTGCGGCGCGGCATCGCCTACATCACCGACTCGGCCGACTCAGGCCCGAACGGGATCATCGTCGTCGACCTCGAGGCGGGGACCGCCTGGCGCCGCCTGCACGACCACCCGAGCACGAAGGCGCTCACTCCTCCGGAGCTCGTGCCGATGGCCGAGGGCCGCGTGCTGATGAAGCGCCCGGCCGACGGCGACCCTCAGCCGGTGACGATGGGCGCCGACGGCATCGCGATCTCGGCCGACGGCGAGCGCCTCTGGTACTGCCCGCTCGCCTCCCGCCGCTGGTTCAGCGTGGCGACGGCGGCCCTGGTCGACCGGTCGGTGCCGGACGAGGACGTGGCGGCGACCGTCGTCGACGAGGGCGACAAGGGCGGGGGAGCGGACGGCCTCGAGACGGACGCGCTGGGCCGCTTCTACGCCACGAGCTACGAGAACAACGCGATCGTCCGCCGTCGCACTGACGGCACGATGGAGACGATCGTGCACGACGAGCGGCTGCTCTGGCCGGACACGATGTCGATCGCGACGGACGAGCACCTGTACGTCACCGCGAACCAGCTGCACCGCCAGGCCGACTACCAGGGCGGCACGGATCTGCGGACGTACCCGTACTCGCTGTTCCGGGTGCGGATCGGCGCGGGGCCGGTTCTCCTGCGCTGAAGGCCCCCGCCCGGTCTCCTGCGCCGAGATCCGCAGCGCGGATCAGCGCCAGTGGGCGAGCTCCGTGCGGAGGGTCCCGCGGGCGCGGGCGAGCAGTCCGCGGACGGTCGAGGTCGTGAGCCCCAGCTCGTGCGCGATCGCGTCGTAGCTGCACTGCTCCAGCTGGCGCAGCTCCCAGCAGCGGCGCTGGGCCGGGGGCATCGCGGCGAGCACCCGGTTGGCGTCGGCGGCGAGCGATCCGCAGTGCGCGGCGTGCTCCGGGTCGTCGGCAGCGGAGGCGGGGAACTCGTCGTCCAGCTCGGCTCGCAGCCGCGAGACGCTGGAGCGGAGCCGGTCGACGCTGCGGCGGCGGGCGGTCGTGACGAGCCAGCCGGCGATGGTCTCGCCGTCGATCACGCTGTCCACGTGGGTCCACGCCGCGAGGAACGTCTCCTGCACCACGTCGTCGACGTCGGCGCTGCTGCGGAGGGTGCGGGCGGCCGTCGCGCGGAGCAGCCCGGTGTAGCGGCGGACGATGGTGGCGAACGCGCGGTCGTCGCCCTCCGCGGCGCGGATGACGAGCATCCGGTCCGAGTCGGGTTCGACCAGTGCGAGCGGCGGCGCGGCGAGGGTCGAGGGGTGGGCCCTCGGGAGGCGTGCGGGGGTGGTGGCGGTGAGCATGCGGACTCCGGTCGACTTGATGTGTACGCATGATTCGGAGGCGCGCTCCCGCCCGGTTTCCCGGGGCGGGACCCCAGTGGGAGGGGCAGGTCTGTCCGGTTTCCGGGGACGTCAGCGCCGCCGCGACCACCAGCGGCGGGACCGCTCCGGCTCGGCGGCCGCCCGGGCCTCGGCCTCGGCGGCGCGATCGGCGCGCCGCTGCGACCAGGCGGCGACCTCCTCGTCGACGTCCCTGAGCGGGGTGACGACGGGCGGCCCACCCAGCAGCTGGCGGCGCGCCTCGATCACCCGCGTGTTGAAGTCGGCGAGCTCGGCGCGCACCTCCTCCTCGCGGTGCAAGCGGTCGAGGCGCTCGTCGAGCGCGCGGTCCTCGGCGCGGAGGAGGAAGGCGGCCGGGCCGATCCCGGTGAGGTTCTCGCGCTCGATCTTGCGGCGGATCCACCAGTCCGGGTCGTGGGCCGCGCCCAGGTCCGGAAGCGGCTTCCCCGATCCCGGCAGGTCGTCGAAGTCGCCGCGGCGGATCGCGAGCTGGATCGCCGTCTCGACGAACGCGGCCCGCTCGAGCGGATCCTCCGGCAGGGCGGGCTGCTCCGCCTCGTCCTCGCCCGCGACGCCGGCCCGGTACCGGGCGGCGCGCTCCCTCGCATCCGACATCCCTCCACGCTAGATCGGGCTCCTCGCCCCGGGCAACCACCCCTCCCGCCGTCTCCGTGGTCGGCGGGGCGCCGCGGGTCGACATCGGCGGACCGGCGTGCGTAATATCGATACTCGATAACATCGACGATCGATAAGGAGCACGCCATGACGAGTGTCATCCCCAGCGCACCGGTCCGGGAGCGTCCGCGCGTGTTCCGGGTGGCGAGAGCGGTCCTGCTCATCGTCGCGGTCTTCTCCGTGCTCACCGCGCTCCTGCAGACCTGGACCGTCACCACCGGGCGCACCCTATTGGTCTTCGGGGGAGCGGACGGCCGCCTCCCGCTCCGGAGCCTCCCGCAGCTGCTGCAGGCCGAGCCGCGCGAGGGCACCGCGCCCACGCTCGCCGACGCCGCCCTCTCCCTCCGCCTGCTCGGTGCGCTGCCGAGCCTCCTCCAGGCGGTCACGATCGTCCTCGCCACGGTCTTCCTCCTGCGGGTCCTCCGCGGCATCGCGGCCGGACGCCCGTTCGACCCCTTCGTCCTCGCGAACTGGCGCCGTCTGAGCCTCGCACTGCTGATCGGAGGAGTGGCGCAGGGCCTCGCCGACACCGCGGCCGGCCTGTACCTCAGCTCCGGCATCGGCCTGCTCTTCGCCGCCGGCTGGGTGACCGACGAGCAGCGCGACGCCTTCCTCGGCGGCGACTACCAGGCCATCGGGACGAACCTGCCGCAGTGGCCCGTCCCCGTCCTGCTCGCCGGAGTGGTGGCCCTCGCCCTGACAGCGGCGTTCCGCGCCGGCGCGAAGCTCGAACGGGACGTCGACGGCGTTGTCTGAGCCCGCCGACGACGAGAGGCACCGGATCGACTGCCACCTCGGAGCAGTGCTGGCCGAGCGCGGCGTGACCCTCACCGCCCTCTCGGCCCGCACCGGCATCACGATGGCGAACCTCTCCATCCTCAAGAACAACCGCGCCCGCGCGATCCGCTTCACGACGCTGACGCTCATCTGCGACGCACTCGACTGCACCCCGCAGGAGCTGTTCTCGATCCGGGCCGTCGACGAGCGGGGGTAGCGGCGGGCGGATCGTCCAGGGGATCTCTGCGGGGCCGATGGTAGGGACGCCGTCCGATCCGACCGTCGATCGAGCAGGCCTCAGTCGCGCTCCACGTCCGCCCCTCCTGGGATCGGCCGGAGCTCCCCGGAGCTCGCTCTCGTCCCGACCCATGGATGAGCCTCACCAGCGCGGTCGGCGGCCTCGGCCATCGACCGTCCACAGGGGAGCGAGCTCGTCAGCGGGACCGTCGAATGCGCCTCCGGTGGATGCCGGCGGCTGCTCGCGGTCGTCCCTCCCGACGCGAATCACTCCCGAGCAGTTGTCGAGCGAGCTCGAAAGGACCCGCAGACACGCATCGCGGGAACCCTCCGGGACCTTCGCTCCATCTCGGTGGCTTCCACCGTCGAGGGGCCCCTCCTGAAGATCCGGGCCGACTACTGGTCCCAGGAGTACATCCCCTGGGGACGTGTGCGAAGCGTCCTCGTGCGTGCTTCCGCGAACCGGTCCCGTCGCGCTGAGCGGCGGTCAGCGGTCGAGGACTCGACGAATGACGAAGGCGAACGCCGTCGTCCCCGAGCAGAGTGGGACCCTCGACTTCTCGGAGGTAGGAAATGCCCGAAACCCACTCCGTGCCATCGACCGCGAGCACGGTCCGCTCGGGTTACCTCGACCCGACCGCGCCGCCGGTCTCATCCATCGACTCCGGCGATCGGGTGTCCTTCCCCGCGACCTGGACGCACTGGGGCAACGAAGCGGTCTTCGGGATGACGTTCGCCGAACGGGAGCCGCTTCGCCACAAGTACCCGCAGGGCCCGTACTCGATGCTCGGACCTGTCGAGGTCACCGGTGCCGCCCCTGGCGATGTCATCGAGTGCACCATCGAGACGCTGCGCACACTCGACTGGGGGTGGAACAGCTTCCCTCTCGGAGTCGGCGCGCTGCCTCACGACTTCTCTGAGCCGTACCTGCACTACTTCCGCTTCGACGACGACCGCCGGCGCGCGGAATTCGTCCCCGGTGTGGAGTTCGACCTCGATCCGTTCATCGGGGTCATCGGCACCGAGCCGGCGGTCGAGGAACCCACCAGCGCCATCCTCTCGGGCCCCTACGGCGGCAACCTCGTCGTCAACGCGCTGACAGTCGGCAGCTCGGTCTTCCTCCCGGTGTTCACTCCCGGTGGTCGGGTCTGGTTCGGCGACATCCACGCCGTTCAGGGCGACGGAGTCGTCGACCAGACGGCCATCGAGACGGCCGCCGAGGAACTCGTCATCCGCTACGACCTCCACAGGGCAGTGCCGCTGGCCGGACCACTGGTCGAGACGACGACGGAGTGGATCGGCTTCGGGTTCAGCGACAACCTCGACGACGCCCTGGTGGAATGCCTCCGCGGTCTCATCACCTGGCTGCACGCGGCGTCGGGCCTCAGCGAGAGCGAGGCCTACGCGCTGTGCAGCCTCGCCGTGAGCTTCCGGGTGGCGCAGTACGCCGACCAGACCGGCTCGGCCTACTCGTCCGTCCCCGCGAAGGCTGTTCAGGGCCGAGTCCCGAAGCGGGTCTTCTCGCCCGACAGAGTCGCGCAGATCAGCGGATGGCTGCGCCCCGGCGGGCCCTCAGCGTGACCGACCTGTCCGACGACGACCGGCGGCAGCTCGCTGCGGTCGTCCGCCGAGCCGATGAGCTCGCGACGGCTCGCGACGTCGACGGCTACCTGGCGCTGACCACCGAGGACATGGTCCTCGACGGAGCTCAGGGAGAGGCGTCCGGCCACGACGCGGTCCGGGCGGCCGTCACGAGGATCTGGGCGGCCGAACCGTCCGGGACTCTGCACCTGACGAGCGGCATCACGGTGACGCCGGACGACGTCGAGGGCGCGTCCGCGCACTCGACCCTCTCTCTCGCCCGCGGCACTCCGGCGCACCCGGAGGTGTGGGCGGTGGCCTCCATCACGCAACTGCTGCGCCCCACCAGTCAGGGATGGCTGATCGCCCGGCGCACGGTCGGCGAGGGACCCGCCGGCGCGGGCCAGTAGGGTCAGCGCCTTCTCCTCCAGGACCCGTCGCGACCCGCCGTGTCACGGACCGCGACGGTCCGGTCGACGGCGCGTCGTCAGGCGGTCCTCGCATCGCCGAGAAGAGGCTGCCGAAGGGATCCAGCGACCGGCAGAGCTGCTCCCCGAGGACGTCCTGTCTGCTGCGGGAGTGCCGACGGCTCGGTTCTCCGTCGACTCCCGCCCGACCGGGTCGAACCCGCTCGCCGTCATCACTGAGACCCTGCTCGAGCCGGTCGGCGTGCTCGTGCGCGCCGCGCTGCGGCCGCTTCCCGCCCGCTCAGTCCAGCGGGTAGCCCGGCAGCCCGTCGATGCTGACCGCGTTCCGCGTGGCGCGGTACTCGGCCATGCCGTCGGGGCCCTTCTTCTCGGCCTGGAGGAGGAGCAGGTCGCGCTCGCCGACCGGCTCCATCACCGGCACGCCCCAGCCGCACGCGTCGCTGATGCGGGTGAGCTCGACGGTGACGACCGCGCGGGTGCTCGGGTGATCGGGGTGCTGCTCCGCGACCTCGGCGAACGCCTCCGAACCGGGCAGGTGCACGGAGCCGGTGCCGTGCAGGCGGACGACGCGCGGACGCGGTCCGAACGACGCGAACATCAGGCACACGCGCCCGTTCTCGCGCAGGTGCGCGATCGTCTCGACTCCGCTGCCCGTGTAGTCGACCCAGCCGACTCGCCGCGGGCCCAGGATCGAGAACGAGTCGTGGCCGCGCGGCGACATGTTGACGTGCCCGTCCGCGGCGAGGGGCGCGGTGGCGACGAACCACATCGGCTGCTCGTGGATCCAGGAGGCGAGGCTCTCGTCGATCTCGTCGTAGACGTGCGCCACGGGGTCAGGCCCCGGCCGCGCGGCGGACCAGCTCGGTGACGGCGGCGCGCGTCTCGGCGTCGGCGGAGACGAGCGCGTAGGCGGTCGGCCAGATCGTGCCGTCGTCGAGCTGGGCGCCGTCCTGGAAGCCGAGGGTCGAGTAGCGCGTGCCGAACTTCGCGCCGGGCTGGAAGAAGACGATCGCCTTGCCGTCCGAGCGCGCGTAGGCGGGGAAGCCGTACCAGGTCTTCGGGAGGAGATCGGGGGCGGTCTCGCCGACGACCTCGTGGAGCATCTGGGCGATCGGCCGCTCCTCGTCGGTCATCGCGGCGATCGCGGCCTCCGCGTCCCTGCGGTCGGCGTCGGCCTTGTCGGCGCTCTTCTGCCGCTTCGCCTCCGCCCGCAGCTCGGCCGCACGCTGCTTCATCGCCGCGCGCTCGTCCTTCGAGAAACCGTCTTCGGAGGCCATGTCCGCCCGTCCCGTCCGTCTGCGGCTCCCGGTCCGGGAGCGTCCCCGCACATCGTGACAGCGCCGCACTCGCCGCACAACGGCGGGAGCGAGCGCGACCGCGCGCCCCGGAAGCCCAGCCTCCGCGGTTAGCGTGGGCGGATGCGCCTCCTCCTGATCCGCCACGGCCAGACCCCCTCCAACGTCGCCGGGCTCCTCGACACCCGCATCCCCGGACCCGGGCTCACCGACCTCGGCCGCACCCAGGCCGCGGCGCTGCCCGGTCGGCTCGCCGGCGAGGGGATCGGCGCGCTGCTCGTCTCGACGATGGTCCGCACCCACGAGACGGCCGCCCCTCTCGCCGCGGCGCTCGGGCTCGAGCCGATCGAGCGCGACGGCATCCGCGAGGTCGCGGCCGCGGGGCTCGAGATGCGCGGCGACGACGCGGCGGTCGAGGAGTACATGGGCACGGTCTTCCGCTGGGCCGGCGGCGAGACGTCGATCCGGCTGGCGGGCGGCGAGACGGGCGACGAGTTCGCGGCGCGCTACGACGCGGTGGTGGCGGAGGCGGAGGCGCTCGGGCACGAGGTCGTCGCGCTGGTCAGCCACGGCGCGGCCATCCGCTGCTGGGCGGGTCTGCGCTCCCTCGACCTCGATGCGCGCTTCATCGCCGACCACCTGCTCGACAACACCGGCGTTGTCGTCCTCGAGGGCTCGGGCGACGCGTGGACGCTCGTGTCCTGGCAGGGCGAGCCCGTCAGTGGAGTCGGCGCGGCGGCCCCCTCGGGCCCGGCGGGCGAGACCACCGTCTGAGCGACAGGGCCTCCTCGCCGGTCGAGCAGCGGCGGATGGAGACCGGCCGGAACGAGCGCCGCCGGCCGCGCCATCACGGTAACGATCGCGCAACACTCCGGAAACCAGCTCCGACCAGCACATTCGCTCGCGCCGATCGGTTCACCACCACCCCTGGACCCGCCCCCGCAATTGTCCGACGTTTGCCCCTCGGCGGCTCCGCGGCTACCGTGGTCGGCGGTCCTCACGGGCCCCGATGAACCGGTCCGCGCTCGCACGGCGTCCCCCAGGACGCGCCGCGATCGTACGGTCAACGGGAGTGGAGGCGGCCCCGAGGCCGCCTCGGACGCTCTCGCCTCCACCCCTGCCGCGCTGAGCGGCGGGACGCACGCGGAGGCTCGACGCACGGCTGTCCCACGCTCCCGACCCGGCACCACGAGATGAGCGCAGGGCGTCGTCCCTGCGCGCCGACGGAGTGTACGTGCACCAGAACCAGCAGACCATCAGCGAGCCCCGGAGCGAGGCGGGCGCCGATCCCGCGACTCCCGCTCTCGAGGCCCGCCACCTCTTCAAGGTGTTCGGCCGGAAGCCCGACGAGGTCGTCCGCCGACTGGGCGAGGGCACCGACCGCGGCGAGCTCGCCGGACTCGGCACGGCCGCGGTGATCGACGCGTCCTTCACCGTCCGCCGCGGCGAGATCTTCGTCGTGATGGGCCTCTCCGGCTCCGGGAAGTCCACACTCATCCGCATGCTGAACGGGCTCCAGGAGCCCTCCGCGGGCGAGGTCCTGATCGAGGGCTCCACCATCACCGGCGTCTCCGAGGCGGAGCTGCGCCGCGTGCGCCGCTCGTCGGTGTCGATGGTGTTCCAGCACTTCGCGCTCCTCCCGCACCGCACCGTGCTCGACAACGTCGCGTACCCGCTCGAGATCCAGGGCGTCCCCGCGGCCGAGCGCCGCGAGCGGGCCCTGCTCGCGGTCGAGCGCGCCGGTCTCGCCGGCTGGCACGAGAAGATGCCCGACGAGCTCTCCGGCGGCATGCGCCAGCGCGTCGGCCTCGCCCGGGCGCTCGCCGCCGACACCGACATCGTGCTGATGGACGAGGCGTTCTCGGCACTCGACCCGCTGATCCGCCGCGAGATGCAGGAGCAGCTGATCGAGCTGCAGCACGAGCTCGGCAAGACCATCGTCTTCATCACGCACGACCTCAACGAGGCCATGTTCCTCGGCGACCGCATCGCGGTGATGCGCGACGGCCGCATCGTCCAGATCGGCACCCCGGAGGAGATCCTCACCGACCCGGCGAACGACTACGTCGCCCAGTTCGTGCAGGACGTCGACCGCGCCCGCGTGCTCACCGCCTCCGCCGTGATGGAGCCCGCCCGCTCCGTGGTCACCCTCGCGGCCGGTCCCCGCGCCGCGCTGAGGAGCATGCGCGACCTGCAGACCTCGGCCGCGTTCGTGGTCGGCGGCGGACGCCGCCTGCTGGGCACGGTCCGCGACCGCGACGTGATCGAGCAGGTGCGCCGGAGCACCGGCGACCTCTCGGCGGTCCTCACCTCCGACGTCGTCACCGTCGGTCCGGACACCGCCCTCAGCGAGGTCATCGAGCCCGCCGTCGAGTCGGCGCTGCCGGTCGCCGTGGTCGACGCCGACGGGCGTCTGCTCGGAGCGATCCCGCGGGTGACCCTGCTCGCGGCGCTCGGCAACGTGGCCGCCCGCACCGGCGAGCACCCGGTGATCGAGCCGCCCGCCACCGTCTCGACCGAGGTCGTCACGGCGACCCTGCACGCGACCGGAGGCCCCGTCGAGGACGCCGTCCTCGCGGCGGACGGAGGTGCACGATGACCGATCTCGGCTTCCGCCTCCCGCTCGGCGCCCTCGCCGAGGGTGCCGTCGATGTCCTCACGCAGACCTTCCAGCCGGTCTTCGACCTGCTGCGCACCGTCTTCGGCGCCCTCTACTCCGGCGTCGACCTCGTCCTCGCGACACCGCCCTTCTGGGTGATCGTCGCCTTCCTCGCCGTACTGGCCTACGCCGTCCGCGGCTGGGTCTTCGCGGCCGGCACCGCCGTGGGGCTCCTGCTGATCGTGGGGGTCGACCAGTGGGAGAACGCGATGGACTCCCTCGCGCTGGTGCTCGTCGCCTCCGTGATCGCCATCGCGCTGAGCGTGCCGCTGGGCGTGCTCGCCGCGCGCAACCGCACGGCCTCCGCGGTCATCCGGCCCGTGCTCGACCTGATGCAGACGATGCCGGCCTTCGTCTACCTGATCCCCGCGCTGATCCTGTTCCGGGTCGGAGTGGTGCCCGGCATCGTCGCGACCATCGTGTTCGCGATGGCGCCGGGCGTCCGGCTCACCGAGCTGGGCATCCGCGGCGTCGACCCGGAGCTCGTCGAGGCGGGGGAGTCGTTCGGCTCCTCGAAGTGGCGGATCCTCCGCCAGATCCAGCTGCCGCTGGCGCTGCCCTCGATCCTGGCGGGCCTCAACCAGGTCATCATGCTCTCGCTCTCGATGGTCGTCATCGCGGGCATGGTCGGCGCCGGAGGGCTGGGTGGCGACGTCGTCGCGAGCCTCAACCGGATCGATGTCGCGCTCGGCTTCGAGGCGGGCATCTCCGTCGTGATCCTCGCGGTCGTCCTCGACCGGATGACCGGCGCGCTGGGCTCGCCCTCGCCTGCGAGGGTCGCCCGGGCGAAGAACCGCCGCGCCGTCGTGGCGACCCGCTCGGCCGTCGGCGTCGTCTCGATCGGCCTGGTCGCGTCCCTCGGGGCCGCGACCCTCGCCGCTCCCGCCACCGCCGCCTCCGTCGACAACGGCGACCGCACCGACGTGACCGTCGCCGTGTTCCAGGGCTGGGACGAGGGGATCGCCGTCTCCGCTCTGTGGGAGGCGGTGCTCGAGGAGCAGGGCTACGACGTGACCCTGCAGAACGCCGACGTCGCCCCCGGCTTCCAGGGCCTCTCGACCGGCGACTACGACCTCGCCCTCGACACCTGGCTGCCGCTCACCCACGCCCGGTACGTCGAGCAGTACGGCGACTCGATCGTCGACCTGGGCGCGTGGAACGATGAGGCGAAGCTGACCATCGCGGTCAATGAGGACGCCCCGATCGACTCCCTCGAGGAGCTCGCCGCCGACCCGGGCGTCGTCGGCAACCGCCTGATCGGCATCGAGCCCGGCTCCGGTCTCAACAAGACGACGACCGAGGACGTCATCCCCGGCTACGGCCTGGAGGGGATGGACTACCTCACCTCCTCGACGCCGGCCATGCTCCAGGAGCTCTCGAGCGCGACCGCCGCGGGCGAGAACATCGCCGTCACGCTCTGGCGCCCGCACTGGGCCTACGACGCCTTCCCGGTCAAGGACCTCGAGGACCCGAAGGGCCTGCTCGGGCAGGCGGAGGGGATCCACTCCTTCGGCTCGGCCGCGTTCGACGCGGACTACCCGACGATGAGCCGCTGGATCCGCGACTTCCGGATGGACTCGAAGACGCTCTACTCGCTCGAGAACGCGCTGTTCAACGACGGGGCCGACGACCGCTCCGCCGCCCTCGCCGCGTGGATGGACGAGAACCGGGAGTACGTCGACACGCTGATCACCTGATCCGCCACCACGACGAAGGCCGAGAGGCCGGGCGGCCCCGGACCAGGGCTGTCCCGGCCTCTCGGCCTTCATCGCGCAAGGATCAGGCGGCGCTGACCCGGCGTCCCGCGGTGGCGCGGACGAGGAGGGTGACCACCAGCACCACGGCGGCGGCGACCAGCGCGGCGATCCCGGCGGGGACCGAGACGAGCTCGCCGGCGAAGCGGCCGACGGCGACCCAGGAGAGTCCCCAGACGAGCGAGAGCATCGGGGCGATGCGGCCGCGGCCGGTGACCGCGATCAGGAGTCCGACGAGCGTGGCGACGGCGAGGACGACGACCGCCCAGACCGCGGCGCCCGGACCGTCCGCGCTGCCGACTCCCGCGCCGACGAGCCCGGCGGTGACGTTCGCGGCCGTGGCCACGCACACCCAGCCGAGGTAGAGCCCGAAGGTGCCGTCCGTCACGATCGCGTCGACCACTCCGGCCGACCGGGTGGTCCGCAGGATCACGAAGATGCGTGCGAGCACGGCGAGCAGCAGGGCGATCACGACGACGCTGAGCGTCAGGAAGCCGGCCTGGACGACCAGGATCCACGCGGCGTTCAGGAGGAGGCTGGCGGCGGCCCAGTAGCCCAGCCGGCGGTGGCGGGTGCGGGCGGTCTGCGAGGGCAGGAACTGCCAGATCGCGTAGGCGATGAGGCCGGTGTAGATGACGCTCCAGATCGCGAAGGCGGGGCCGTCGGGAGCGATGGGGGTCGAGGACGCGGTCAGGGCGCCGCCGGCCGCGTTCTGGATCTGCGTGCCGCCCGCGGCGCCCGAGCCGATGAACGAGCCGATGAGGGCGAGCACCGCGCTCACGGCGACGACGACCTGGCGGATCCGGTCGGCGCGGTCGGGGGTTCGTGTGGCGGTCATGTCGCTCCTCCGTTAGTCAGCTGGCTGAGTAATGAGAGTAGCGCGATTCCGCTCCCCGTCCACTGGGGCTTGCGGCGCGGCCCCGGCCCTGGATGAGGGCCGGGGCCGGATTCTCAGGCGCGGGCGGCCGCGTACTGCTCGCGGATCACGGGGCGATGGTCCGGCGCGGGCTCGGCCACCGAGGTGACGGTCCACGTCGGACGCGATCCTGTCAGCGCCCAGGCGGCCTGCACGGCGGCACCGTCGGCCACGTACTCGCCTGGCGTCGGCACCTGCACGGGCACGTCGAACACCTGCGAGGCAGCGAGCTGCACGGCGCGGTTCTGCGCGGCTCCGCCGATGAGGAGGATGCGCCGCGCCTCCACTCCCTGCGCGCGAACGGCGTCGAGGCCGTCGGCCAGTCCGCAGAGCATGCCCTCGATCGCCGCGCGGGCGAGGTTCGGGCGCGTGGTCGAGGCGATGGTCATACCGTGTAGGCTCGCGGTCGCGTCCGGCAGGTTCGGCGTGCGCTCGCCCTCGAAGTAGGGGACCAGCACGAGGCCGTCGGCACCCGGCTCCGCCTCGAGCGCCAGTGCGGCGAACTCGTCGAAGTCGCTGCCGAGCAGGGTCGCGGTCGAGGCCAGCACGCGCGCCGCGTTGAGCGTCGCGACCAGCGGCAGGAAGCGCCCGCTCGCATCGGCGAAGCCGGCGACGGTCCCGGAGGCGTCGCGCACCGGGTCGTCCGTGACGGCGAAGACGGTGCCGCTCGTGCCGATGCTGACGACCACGTCGCCGGGGCCGGCGCCGAGGCCGAGCGCGGCGCCCGCGTTGTCGCCCGCGCCGGGGCCGACGACGAGTCCGCTCTCGGTGCGGCCCGCCTCCTCCGAGGGGCCGAGCACGCGGGGGAGCAGCGGGCGGTGGCCGAGGGCGCGCTCGAGCAGGTCGAGGTCGTAGCCGTCCGCTCCCCAGTACGAGGTGCCGGACGCGTCGGACCGGTCGGTCGTGAGCGCGTCGAGCTGCGGACCACGGGCGGAGTCGGGGCCGTAGCCGAGCAGGCGCCAGGTCAGCCAGTCGTGGGGGAGCGCGACGGCGGCGACACGGGCGGCGTTCTCGGGCTCGGCGTCGCGCAGCCAGCGGAGCTTGGTGGCGGTGAAGGAGGCGACCGGCACCGATCCGGTCCGTTCCGCCCAGGCCCCGGCTCCGAGCTCCTCGATGAGCGCGGCGGCGGCGGGCGCGCTGCGGGTGTCGTTCCAGAGCAGAGCGGGGCGGATGACGGCGCCGCTCTCGTCGAGGACGACCATGCCGTGCTGCTGGCCGCCGACCGAGATCGCGGCGACGTCGTCGAGCCCGCCGGCGTCGGCGAGGGCGAGCTGCAGCGCCTCCCACCACGCGGCCGGATCGACCTCGGTGCCGTCCGGGTGGCTCGCCCGGCCGGTGCGCACCACGGCGCCGGTGTCGAGGTCGCGGACGACCACCTTGCAGCTCTGGGTCGACGAGTCGATCCCTGCGACGAGCGTCATCGCTGTCCTCTTTCGTTGGGGGTACGGGTTCGGGCGTCCGGTGCGGAACCGGGCCGGATGCAGGAGAACGGACGAGATCCCGTGCCGGTGCAGGGGATCTCGTCCGTCTCAGGTCGTCCCGCGGCTGACCGCGGGCTCAGGAGGTGCGGGTCAGCCGCGGGCGCCGAGCAGGTGCTCGGTGGCCAGCTGCTGCAGGCGCACGAAGCCGAAGCCCTTGCCGCCGAGGTAGGCGTCGGCGTCGAACGACTCGTACGAGGCGGTGTCCGCGAGCAGGTCGTCGTACGACTCGCCCTCGTTCAGCGTCGGGGTGGAGAGCTCGGCGACCTTCGCGGCGGCCAGCGCCTCCTGCACCTCGGGGTCGGCGCGGAAGGCCGCGGCGCGCTCCTTGAGCAGCAGGTAGGTGCGCATGTTCGCGGCGGCCGAGTCCCAGACTCCGGTCTCGTCCTCGGTGCGCGAGGGCTTGTAGTCGAAGTGGCGCGGGCCGTCGTAGGCCGGGACGCCGCCGGGGCCGCCGTTCTCGAGGAGGTCGACGAGCGAGAACGCGTTGTGCAGGTCGCCGTGGCCGAAGACCAGGTCCTGGTCGTACTTGATGCCGCGCTGGCCGTTGAGGTCGATGTGGAAGAGCTTGCCGTGGTACAGTGCCTGGGCGATGCCGGCGGTGAAGTTCAGACCCGCCATCTGCTCGTGGCCGACCTCGGGGTTCACGCCGACGAGCTCGGGGCGCTCGAGGGAGTCGATGAACGCGATCGCGTGGCCGAGCGTGGGCAGCAGGATGTCGCCGCGGGGCTCGTTCGGCTTGGGCTCGATGGCGAAGCGGATGTCGTAGCCCTTGTCGGTGACGTAGTCGCCGAGCAGGTTGACGGCCTCGCGGTAGCGCTCGAGCGCGGCGCGGATGTCCTTGGCGGAGTCGTACTCGGCGCCCTCGCGGCCACCCCACATGACGAAGGTCTTCGCGCCCAGCTCGGCGGCGAGGTCGATGTTGCGGAGGACCTTGCGCAGCGCGAAGCGGCGGACGTCGCGGTCGTTCGAGGTGAAGCCGCCGTCCTTGAAGACCGGGGCGCTGAAGAGGTTGGTGGTGACCATCGGCACGATGAGGCCGGTGGACTCCAGCGCGCCCTTGAGGCGGTCGATCTGGGTCTGGCGCTCGGCGTCGGTGGAGCCGAAGGCGAACAGGTCGTCGTCGTGGAAGGTGAGGCCGTAGGCGCCGAGCTCGTCGAGCTTCTCGACCGCGTGGACGACGTCGAGCGGCTCGCGGGTCGGGCCGCCGAACGGGTCCGTCCCGTTGTAGCCGATGGTCCAGAGGCCGAACGAGAACTTGTCGGCGCGGGTGGGGGTCAGGGACATGGGATCCGAATCCTTTCCGGCGACGTCGCCGAATTGTTGTTGAGCCCAACATATCCCCTGAGGGTCGGGAGGCGCAACGCGCGGAAGGCCCGGCGCGTCGCCCTCCGGCCCCTCGCGGGTGCCGCCCGCTCATGCCGCGGAACCGCTCGCGGAGCGGGCCGGCGCCCGGGGAGGTCGTCGCGAGGATCGCTTGCGCAAGCGCTTCGACTGTGCGTACAGTCGCTCCAGCACGACCGGTCGAAGCGCTTCGAAGCTCGACCGCGACCGACGACGACGTCCGGCAGGAGGAGCCATGGCGACCATCCACGACGTGGCCCGCGCTGCCGGAGTCTCGATCAGCACCGTCTCCTACGCCCTCTCCGGCAAGCGCTCGATCGCCGCCTCCACACGGCAGCGCGTCGACGACGCGGTGCGCCAGCTCGGCTACCGGCCCCACGCGGGAGCCCGGATGCTCGCCGGGGCGCGGACCCACATCCTCGCCCTCTCCGCCCCGATGCGCGGCGAGCTGCATCTGCCGACCCACATGCGCTTCGTCACCGAGGTGCTCGAGCGCGCCCGGGAGTCGGACTACGACGTCCTGCTGCTCGTCACCGACGAGGCCTCCAGCGGCATCGGGCGCGTCTCCTCCTCCTCGCTCGTCGACGGCATCGTCCTGATGGGCGTCGACGACGACGACGACCGCGCCGAGCTGATCCGCGCGGCCGGGGTCCCCGCCACCTTCATCGGCGTGCCCGCCGACTCCCACGATCTCGCCTGCGTCGACCTCGACTTCGCCGAGGCCGCCCGCCAGAGCGTCCGCCGGCTCGCCGAGCTGGGCCACCGCTCGCTCGGCCTGCTCGAGCACCCGCAGTCCTACACCGACCGCAACGCAGGCTTCGTCCGCCGCTTCGACGAGGCGTTCCGCGCCGAGGCCGCAGCGCTCGGAGTCGAGATCGCGGTCGAGCGCCCGCACATCGGCCGCCCGAGCGCATCGGCCGCGATCGACGCGATCCTCGGAGCACCCGTCCCGCCGTCCGCGCTCGTGCTGCACTGCAACGAGCCCGTGGCGGAGGCGGCGATCGAGCGCGTCCTCGAGCGCGGCCTCTCCGTCCCCGGCGACCTGTCGATCCTGGCGGCCTGCGCCAGCTACGACGGCGGCGCCCTCCCTGTCCCCACCAGCAGTCTTCCCCTCCCGTTCGACGCGATGTGCCGAGCGGCCGTCGCGCGGACCCTCCAGCAGATCGACTCCGGCCGCACCGTCGGCGTCGAGCTGCTCCCGCCCTCCTACGTCGACCGCGGATCCCTCGCGGTCGCTCCGACCGGCGCTCCGGTGCCGGCGGTCCCGTCCGGCACTCCCGCGCCGGCCTCCCTCTAGTCCTCCACCCTCTTCCCGCCCGCTCCGGCTCTGCGCACTGTCGAAACGCTTCGACACCGCGCCTCCGCGAGAGAGCGCTCCCTGCACCACCTCCGCAGCACCACCGCACCGTTCGAAGGAGAACCACCGCAATGTCGCTCCGATCCCGCTCCGCCTTCCACCGCCCGACCGCCGGTCTCAGCCGGCGCAACCTCCTCGCCGGAGGAGTCGGCCTCAGCGCGATGTTCGCGCTGGCCGCCTGCTCCGGTGGCGGTTCCGACGCCGGCTCCGACGCGCTCTCGACCACGGTCGACGGCGCCGGCCGCACCCTCACGCTCTGGGACTTCGAGACGCCCGACAGCGACCGCGGCATCGCCTGGCTCGCCGCCCGCGACATCCTCACCCAGGAGACGGGGGCCGAGATCGCGTACGAGTTCAAGGCCTTCGAGCAGCTGCGCACCGGCGCCAGCCAGATCTTCAACTCCAACTCGGCGCCCGACGTCGTCGAGTACAACAAGGGCAACGCGACCAGCGGACTCCTCTCGAGCCAGGGCCTGCTCACCAACCTCGACGAGGCGGTCGCGTTCTACGGCTGGGACTCGCTGATCCCCGGCGCGCTGCAGACCACCGCGAAGTACGACGAGAACGGGATCATGGGCTCCGGCTCCTGGTACGGCATCCCCAACTACGGCGAGTTCACCTTCGTCTACTACAACAAGGACGCCTTCGCCGCGAACGGCCTCGAGGTCCCCACCACCTACGAGGAGTTCACGGCCGTCCTCGACGCCTTCGTGGCCAAGGGGATCACCCCGCTGGCCGAGGCTGGCGCCGAGTACCCGCTGCAGCAGCTCTTCTACCAGCTCGCGCTGCTGAAGGCCGACCGCTCCTGGATCACCGACTACCAGACCTACACGGGCGAGGTCGACTTCGAGGACGCGGCCTGGAGCTACGCGGCCGACCAGCTGAAGACCTACGTCGACAAGGGCTACTTCTCGGCCGACGCCTCCGGGCTGAAGGCGGAGGACGCGGGCACGGCGTTCATCTCGGGCGAGTACCCGATCTTCTTCTCGGGCTCCTGGTGGTTCGGCCGCTTCAAGACCGAGATCACCGGATTCGAGTGGGACACGTTCCTCTTCCCGGGCGCCGAGTTCACGATGGGCTCCGCCGGCAACCACTGGGTGATCCCGGAGACGGCGACGAACAAGGACCTCGCCTACAAGTGGATCGACATCACGATGCGACCCGAGATCCAGAACCTCATCGGCAACAACGGAGGCATCCCGCTGGTCGTCGACGAGAGCGCCATCACGGACGAGAAGAGCAAGGCGCTGCTTGCGCAGTGGAAGACGGTCGTCGACGGCGACCAGCTCTCCTTCTACCCCGACTGGCCCACCGCGACCTTCTACGACGACCTGGTCGCCGCCACGCAGGAGCTCATCAACGGCTCCTCCGACGAGTCCGCCATGCTCTCCGACCTCCAGGCCAAGTACGACGACGGAGTCGCCGACATCACGTGACGCGGAAGCGTCACGTGATGTCGGCCACGGCGGCCGGCCCCGCGCCTGCAGGCGCGGAACGGCCGTGGAAGACCTGAGGACGTGACGGCGACCCCTCGAGGGGGTCGCACGAACACCGCCGAGCCTCCACCCCCCCCCGCTGGATGCCGCTCCGGTACGCGACACGCCGTCGCCTCCGTACCGGAGCGGCATCCCGCGGCAGCACACCCACGACCCCGTCCGACCTAGGAGTACCCATGACGACGACAGCACCTCGTCGCGCGGAGAGCGCGCCGCCTCCCACGACGCCGCCCCGCGAGAAGCGCTCCGGCGGCTACTGGCTCTACCTGATCCCCGGGTTCGTGCTCTTCACGTTCATCGTGCTGATCCCGCTGATCTGGAACGTCTACATCAGCTTCACGTCCTGGCGCGGCATCAAGCCGCCGATCTTCATCGGCCTCGACAACTGGATCGAGCTGATGGGCGACGACCAGTTCTGGACCTCGTTCCTCAACTCGGTCTACATGATCATCGCGATGGTGATCGTCCCCACGATCCTCGGACTCCTGCTCGCGGCGATCCTCTTCGATCTCGTCGGCAAGAAGTTCGGCGGGCGCCTGGCGAGCTTCCTCCGCGCCACCTACTACCTGCCGCAGATCCTGCCGACCGTCATCGCCGCGATCGTCATCGGCTGGATCCTCCGCCCCGACAACGGCGCGCTGAACTCGATCCTCGAGGCCGTCGGGCTCGGCTCCCTCTCGCACGACTGGCTCGGCAAGCCGGACACCGCGATGCTCTCGATCATGGTCGTGATGATCTGGGTGCAGCTGGGCTACCCGGTCGTCATCTTCATGGCGGCGCTGCAGCGCGTGGACCCCGAGCTCTACGAGGCGGCGGAGCTCGACGGGGCGAACTGGTTCCAGCGCTTCCGCTGGATCACGGTCTCGATCATCCGGCCCGAGATCTTCGTGGTCACCCTCACCTGCACCATCGCCGCGCTGAAGGTCTTCGGCCCGATCTATGCCCTGACCCGCGGCGGCCCCGGCGACTCCACGATCGTCCCCTCCTACTACTCGTACACCGAGTTCTTCCAGAAGCAGCAGGTGGGCTACGGCGCCACCATCGCCACCGCGCTCACGATCGTCATCGTGATCCTCGCCGTGCTGTTCATCCGCGCCCAGGAGCGCGTCGAGCGCAGCGAAGGAGCCCGCTGATGTCGGCCATCGAGACCCTGCCCCTCACCCAGGCCGGCACGGAGGACGCGGACCTCTCGTCCTCCCGTCCCGCCAAGCCCGCGAAGGGCACGACGAAGCGCACCCTCGGCGACTGGGTGATCCTCGCCGTCGCCGTGGTGATCGGGCTCGTGATCATCAGCCCGGTGCTGCTGATCCTGCTCAACTCCTTCAAGACCCCCGCCGAGTACTCGGCGAACGGCCCGCTCGCCTTCCCGACCGGCCTCTCCTTCGACGGCCTCTCGACCTTCTGGAGCCGCGTCGACTTCCCCGAGAAGCTCGGCAACTCGATCCTCATCTCGGGGTCGGTCGCGATCCTCGCCGTCGCCCTCTCGGTGCTGAACGCCTACGCGATCGGCATCGGCCGGGTCCGCGGCCGGAGCTGGATCATCGTCCTGTTCCTGCTGGCGAACATGCTCCCGCAGGAGGCCCTGCTCTACCCGCTGTACTACATGTTCAAAGCGGTCGGGATCTACGACACCCAGCTGTCGGTCATCGTCATCTTCACCGTCATCCAGTCGGCGTTCGGCACCTATCTGCTCTCGAGCGTCTACGGCACCTTCCCGAAGGAGATCCTCGAGGCCGCGGCTCTCGACGGCGCCTCGAAGTGGCAGGTCCTCACCCGGGTGATCGTCCCGATCTCGCGGCCCACCCTCTCGGTGCTGATGATCTTCTTCTTCATCTGGACCTGGAACGAGTTCCTCATCCCGCTGGTCTTCCTGGTGAGCGACGCGACGCAGACCGTCCCGATCGCGATCTCGAGCCTCCAGGGCGACAAGATCATGGACGTCACCACGACCAGCGCAAGCGCCCTCCTGGGCCTTCTCCCGACGCTGATCTTCTTCCTGATCTTCCAGCGCACCCTCACCCGCGGCATCACCGCCGGCGCGGTCAAGTAGCCCTCTCTCCCTCCGTCGGCGCCTCCCTCGCGGGATCCGCCGGCGCGCCATCGAAAGGCACCCCCATGAAGTTCACCGACGGGTTCTGGCAGACGCGGGCCGGATTCACGCCCCTGTTCGCGCAGGAGGCGTACGACATCCGCACCGACGGCACCTCGCTCGAGGTGATCGCCCCGACCCGGGTCATCCAGGGTCGCGGCGACGTCCTCAACCGGCCGGCGCTCACGGTCACGGTGTCCTCGCCGGCCGAGGGGGTCGCGCGGGTGCGGATCGAGCACTGGCGCGGGACGGCGGTGCGGCCCGGCTTCGAGCTGGCCGGGGGCGACGTCGGAGCGGCGGAGGTGACGGAGTCCGGCGGCGTGCTGCGCACCGGCGACCTCGAGGTCCGGATCAGGCAGGGCGCTCCGTGGTCGCTGGAGTTCTGGGACACCTCGACCGGCACGCGCCTCACCGGCTCCGGGCACAAGGCGCAGGGCTACCTGACCGGACCGGACGGAGCCGCCTACCTGCACGAGCAGCTCGACCTCGGCGTCGGCGAGCTGGTCTACGGGCTCGGCGAGCGCTTCGGCCCCTTCGTGAAGAACGGCCAGACCGTGGACGTGTGGAACGCCGACGGCGGCACCTCCTCCGAGCAGGCCTACAAGAACGTCCCGTTCTACCTCTCCAGCCGCGGCTACGGCGTGCTCGTGAACGATCCCGGCCTCGTCTCGTTCGAGATCGGCTCCGAGGCGGTCGAGCGCGTGCAGTTCTCGGTCGGCGGCGAGGCGCTGGAGTACCTGGTGATCCAGGGCCCGACGAAGAAGGACGTGCTGCGGCGCTACACCGGCCTCGCGGGCCGCCCCTCCGTCGTGCCCGCCTGGAGCTACGGGCTCTGGTTGACGACCAGCTTCACCACGAGCTACGACGAGGAGACGGTGAACTCCTTCATCGACGGCTTCGCGGAGCGGGAGCTGCCGCTGTCGGCGTTCCACTTCGACTGCTTCTGGATGCGCGAGTTCCAGTGGACCGACCTCGAGTGGGACCCGCGCACCTTCCCGGACCCGGAGGGGATCCTCGCCCGCCTGCACGAGCGCGGGCTGCACACCTGCGTCTGGATCAATCCGTACATCGCGCAGGCGTCGCCGCTGTTCGCCGAGGGGCGCGAGAAGGGCTACCTGCTCAGAACGGCCTCCGGCGACGTCTGGCAGTGGGACATGTGGGTCGCCGGCATGGCGCTGATCGACTTCACGAATCCGGAGGCGACCTCCTGGTTCCAGGAGAAGCTCCGCGTCCTCGTGCGCCAGGGCGTCGACTCCTTCAAGACCGACTTCGGCGAGCGGATCCCGTCGGAGGGCGTCGTCTGGGCCGACGGGACCGACCCCGAGGCCATGCACAACTGGTACACCCAGCTCTACAACCGCGCGGTGCACGAGGTGCTCGAGCAGGAGCTCGGCGAGGGCCGCGCGGTCCTCTTCGCCCGCAGCGCCACGGTCGGCGGGCAGTCGCTGCCGGTGCACTGGGGCGGGGACAACACCTCCTCCTACGTGTCGATGGCCGAGACCCTGCGCGGAGGCCTCTCGCTCGCGCTGGGCGGGTTCGGCTTCTGGGCGCACGACATCGGCGGCTTCGAGGGCACGCCCGATCCCGGAGTGTTCAAGCGCTGGCTCGCGTTCGGCCTGCTCTCCTCGCATTCTCGGCTGCACGGATCCTCCTCGGTGCGCGTGCCGTGGGCGTTCGACGAGGAGGCCGTGGAGGTCACCCGGCTCTTCACCCGGCTGAAGCTCTCGCTGATGCCCTACCTCTTCGCGGCGGGGGCGGAGGCGGCGAGCACCGGCGTCCCGATCATGCGGCCGATGGCGCTCGAGTTCGAGGACGACCGCAGCGCCGCCCACCTCGACACGCAGTACCTGCTCGGGCACGACCTGCTCGTCGCTCCGGTGTTCACCGAGGACGGCACGGTCGAGTTCTACCTCCCGCGCGGGACGTGGACGAGCTGGTGGACGGGCGAGCGGACCGTCTCGACGGGGGAGTGGCGCCGTGAGGTCCACGGCTTCGACTCGCTGCCGCTGTACGTGCGCGAGGGTGCGGTGATCCCGGTGGGGGCCCGCCAGGACTCGGCCGAGTACGACTACCTCGACGGGCTCGAGCTGAGGGTGTTCCCGGGGCCGGACGGAGCGACGCCGGTCCGGGTCGTCGCGCACGACACGGGGGAGGAGACGGTCTTCACCGTGACGCGCTCCGGCGGCGACGTCTCGGTCGACGGCCCGGCCGGCACCTGGACCTGGGTCGAGGCCTGAGCGGCGCCCTCCTGCTGATCGAGCAGCGGGCACAGCTCCCCCCTCGAGACGGTCCGCTCGCCCGTCCACCAGCTCGTCCACGTCCCGCGCGGGAGGTAGAACTCGACCGTGCCGTCCTCGGTGAACACCGGAGCGACGAGCAGGTCGTGCCCGAGCAGGTACTGCGTGTCGAGGTGGGCGGCGCTGCGGTCCTCCTCGAACTCCAGCGCCATCGGCC
>NZ_PSVI01000048.1:0-28498 GCF_002931415.1 Rathayibacter sp. AY1E8 | reverse complement strand
GGTCACCGCGGTCGCCCGCGCGATCGCGATGCAGCTGACCACCACCGATCCCGCCCAGCGCGAGCTGGTCGAGCGGCTCGGCGGCTGCGACCCGGTGGTCGTGCAGGCCGCGGCCAGCGCGCACGACCTCGGCCACCCTCCGTTCGGCCACCTCGGCGAGCAGGCGCTCGACCGCCTCGCGCGCGAGCGGCTGGGGCTCGCGGAGGGCTTCGAGGGCAACGCGCAGTCGTTCCGGATCCTCTCCGAGCTCGACGTCTGCGAGACGGTGGAGGTGGGGCTGAACCTCACCGCCGCCTCCCGTGCCGCCGTGCTCAAGTACCCGTGGGGGCGGACGGTCCACCGCCCCGGCATCGACTCCGCCGACCCGACCGAGCTGCCCCGCGGCTCGACCGCCAGCCGGTGGGAGACCGCGCCGCCGAAGTTCTCGGCGTACACCCTCGACCTCGACGACCTGCTCGACGCCCGCTCCGGCTTCGCCGCGATCGCCCCCTGGCAGCAGACCCTCGAGTGCTCGGTCATGGACGTCGCCGACGACATCGCCTACTCGCTGCACGACCTCGACGACTTCTACCGCGCGGGAGTGCTGCAGCAGGCGGCCGTCGCCGTGGAGTTCCGCGCGTTCCTCCGCGAGCAGAACGCGCTCGCCGCCCTCGACGCCGAGGAGCTGTGGGCGCGCGCGCCCGGGCACTCGCTCGAGATGCTCCGCCGGAGGCTCGTGGCCCGCGACCCGTGGATCGCGAGCGACGAGCACTTCCGCGCCTCCGTGGAGCGGGTGTCGACCGAGCTGGTCGAGGGGCTCCTCGCGCTCCCCTTCGACGGATCGACGCGCACCGAGCGCGCGATCGAGGCCTTCGTCTCCTCCTGGATCGGCCGCCTGCAGCGCTCCGTGGTGGTGCTCGCCGAGCCGAACGTGCGCTCGGGCCACCTCTCCCTCCTCCCGGACGCCTGGCACGACGTGGCCGTGCTGAAGTTCGTGCACACCCGCTTCGTGATCGACCGGCCGGACTTCGCCACCTACCAGCGCGGCCAGTCGCAGGTGCTCGAGACGCTGGTGACCCACCTCGACGCCTGGCTGGAGGATCCGCGCGACGGCTCGCGGGCTCCGCAGAAGCTGCTCGACCTGATCGAGCTCGCGACCGACGGCTACTTCCGCCTGCGCGCCGACCACCCCGACTGGCTCCCGTCGGACGAGCGCGGCCGGCCGACCTCCGACCCGGCCGCGCTGCAGCGGCTCGGCCGGGGGCGCGGTGTGGTGGACTACGTCGCGACCCTGACCGACGAGCAGGCGATGGCGCTCGCCGCCCGCCTCCGCGGCGATCGCGAGCCGTGGGCGATGGGGACCTGACGCCCCGGCGGGTGGGTTGACACCGCGCGTCGCGTGTGGCCTCGGCGGCTCCCCACCCGTCGTTCCGGGGGAGGAGCCTCCGCCGGGCCGCCGAGGACGCGTTCCGCGACCGCCCAGCGGGCGTCCAGGAAGCGCAGCCTGAACGACAGCGTAAAATCACGGAGGCACATGCCAGGATCGACAACTCGACAGGGAGTTCCGTTGGACGGAAACGCAACGACCACGCACCGCAACGTCGCATTGCTGTCCGTCGCGACCACGCTGGCTCCGCGCGTGACCACCTCGGCCGAGATCGAGGCGCGGCTCGCTCCGGCGCTCAAGCGCCTGCGGCTCCCCACCGGGCTCCTCCAGCGCGTCGCCGGAGTGCACGAGCGCCGCAACTGGGGCTCCGAGCAGGGCTTCGACGGAGCGGCGATCGACGCGGGCAAGCGCGCTCTCGCCGAGGCCGGCGTCCGCGCCGACCAGATCGGCCTGATCATCAACACGTCGGTGACCCGCAAGCACCTCGAGCCCTCGGTCGCCGTGCGCCTGCACCACGGGCTCGGCCTGCCCTCGTCGGCCATCAACTTCGACATCGCGAACGCGTGCCTCGGCTTCGTCAACGGCATGACCCTCGCCGCGCAGCTGATCGACTCCGGCCAGATCCGGTACGCGCTCATCATCGACGGCGAGGACGCCGACGAGATCCAGGTCAACACCATCGAGCGCCTGAGTCGCGAGGGCGTCAAGCGCAAGGACTTCATGAGCGAGTTCGCGAGCCTGACCCTCGGCTCCGGCGCCGCCGCGGCCGTCCTCGGCCCGGCCGACGAGCACCCCAAGGGCCACCGCATCCTCGGCGGCATCACCCGCGCGGCCACGCAGTTCAACGAGCTCTGCGTCGGCAGCGTCGACGGCATGTTCACGGACGCGAAGGCGCTGCTCAAGGGCGGCATGGAGCTCGTCCTCTCGGCGTGGAAGGAGGCCACCCGCGACTGGAACTGGAGCGGGATGGACCGCTACATCACGCACCAGGTGTCGGACGTGCACACCGACGCCCTGGTGAAGGCGGTCGGCATCGACCGCAGCCGCGTCCCCACGACCTACCCCACCCTCGGCAACGTCGGCCCGGCGTCGATCCCGATCACCCTGGCCCAGGAGGCCGAGACCCTGCAGCCGGGCAACCGGGTGCTGCTCATCGGAGTGGGCTCGGGCATCAACACCGCGATGCTCGAGATCGCCTGGTGACCGCGCCCCACCCGGCCGAGCGGATCCGCGGAGCGCTCGGCTCCACGGCCGCGGCGCAGCTGCCCCCGGCCGGGCTCGACGGGCTCGATCCCGCGTGGTCGCGCCTCGTCGACGCTCCGGACGCCCAGGGCGTGCCGCGCCGCTGGCACCTGCTCGACACAGGTGAGGCCCTCGGCACGGAGCCCGTCGGCACCGTCCTCTGCGTGCACGGCAACCCCACCTGGTCCTACCTCTGGCGCCGCCTCGCGGCCGCCACGCTCGAGTCGGCCCGCCGGGGAGGCCCCGCCTGGCGGGTGGTCGCTGTCGACCAGCTCGAGATGGGCTTCTCCCAGCGGACCGGCACCCTGCACACGCTCGCCGACCGCGTGCGCGAGCTCTCGAACCTCACCGACGTGCTCGGCCTCGACGACGTGGTCACCCTCGGCCACGACTGGGGCGGAGTCGTCTCGCTGGGCTGGGCGGTCGACCACCCGGAGCAGCTGCGCGCCACGATGCTCCTGAACACCGCGATCCACCAGAGCGCCGACGAGCCGATCCCGGCCCCGCTCCGGCTCGCGCTCGCCTCGGGTGTGCTCGGCGCCTCGACGGTCGGCACGCCGGCCTTCCTCGAGACGACCCTCGCGCTGGGGCACCCGGCGCTGCCCTCCGCGGTGAAGGAGGGATACCGCGCGCCCTACCGGTCCGCGTCGCGCCGCGGCGGAGTGGGCGGCTTCGTCGCCGACATCCCGGTCGACTCCGCCCACCCGAGCGACCCGGAGCTGCAGCGCATCGCCGAGGGCGTCAGCGCCCTGACGACGCCGGCCCTGATGCTCTGGGGCCCGCTGGACCCGATCTTCTCCGACCGCTACCTCGACGACCTCGTCGACCGCCTCCCGCACGCGCAGGTCCACCGCTACGAGGGAGCGGGCCACCTGGTGGCCGAGGACGTCGACTACGCGTCCGCCGTCCTCACCTGGCTGGGCGACCTCTCCGACGGCGAGGAGCCGTTCGGCGGCGACCCCGCCCCCGACGTCCGACGCCCGACCGCGCCGGTCGAGCCGCTCTGGGCGCACCTCGACCGCAATGCGCAGGACGACTCGCTCGCCCTGGTCGAGATGGCGCCTCCCGGAGGCGGCGGGCCCCGCTCGGTCTCGTGGCGCCTGCTCTCGCAGCGGGTCCGCGAGCTCTCCGCCGGGCTCCGCGCCTCCGGCGTCTCCCCGGGCGACCGCGTCTCGCTCCTCGTGCCGCCCGGCGCCGACCTGACGGCGCTGCTCTACGCGTGCCTGCGCATCGGAGCCGTCGTGGTCGTCGCCGACGCGGGCCTGGGCCTGCGCGGTCTCACCCGCGCGGTCCGCGGCGCCTGGCCGGATCTGGTGGTCGGCGCCCTGCCCGGCCTCGCCGTCGCGCGGGCCCTCCGCTGGCCCGGCGGCCGGGTCTCGACGCAGACCCTGCCTCGCGCCTCCGCCTCGGCCCTCGGGGTCGACACCTCGCTCGGGCAGCTGATCGAGCTCGGCCGCGCCGAGCTGGCCGCCGACCCGGAGGCGCTGGGCGAGGCGCCCGCCGCCGACGCCGTGGCCGCGATCCTGTTCACCTCCGGCTCGACCGGCCCCGCCAAGGGCGTCGTCTACACGCACCGCCAGCTCGCCGGCGTCCGCGACGCGCTCGCCCGCCAGTACGGGATCGGACCGGGCACAGGGCTCGTCGCGGGCTTCGCGCCGTTCGCGCTGCTGGGCCCCGCGCTGGGCACGCGCTCCGCGACTCCGGACATGGACGTCACCGCGCCCCGTACGCTCACCGCGGCCGCCGTCGCCGCGGCCGCCGCCCGGGTCGACGCGACCGTGCTGTTCCTCTCGCCGGCCGCACTGGCCAACGTCGTGGCCACCGCCGGCGCGCTCGACGCTGACGACCACCGCGCCCTCGCCGGCGTGCGCACCTTCCTCTCGGCCGGCGCCCCCGTCTCGGCGGGACTGCTCGGCGAGGCGCAGGCGCTCATGCCGAACGCCTCCGCCCGCACTCCCTACGGCATGACCGAGGGGCTGCTGCTCACCGACGCGTCGCTGGAGGGCATCCGCGAGGCCGCCTCCGATGACGATCCGCGCGGAGGCGTCTGCGTGGGCGTGCCCGCCGCGGGCGTCCGGCTGCGGATCGCCCCGCTCGACGCCGACGGCCGCGCCGCGGACGAGCCGGAGGAGATCACCGGCACGACCGGCGAGATCGTCGTCTCGGCCGGTCACGTCGAGGACCACTACGAGCGCCTCTGGCTCACCGACCGTGCCGCCCGCGTCGGCGCCGTCCCGGGTGAGCGCTGGCACCGCACCGGGGACGTCGGGCGGATCGACTCCGCCGGCCGCCTCTGGGTCGAGGGCAGGATGCCGCACGTCGTCGTCACGCCCGACGGCGTGGTCACGCCGGTCGGACCGGAGCAGCGGATCGAGGCGCGCGTCGCCGCGGTCGCCCGCGCGGCGATCGTCGGAGCCGGCCCGCGCGGAGTCGCGCAGCTGGTCGCCGTGGTCGAGCTGCGCTCGGGCGCGCGCCGCGTGGTGCTGGCCGAGGAGGCCCTCGCCGCCGAGGTGCGCGCGGCCGTCGGCCGGCCCGTCGCCGCGGTGCTCGTCGTCCCGGCGCTGCCCACCGACATCCGCCACAACTCCAAGATCGACCGGGCCGCGCTCTCGCGCTGGGCCGAGGGCGTGCTCGCCGGCGGCCCGATGGTGGCTCCGTGAGGGTCCTGGTCACCGGCGCGAGCGGCCTGCTCGGCGGTGCGGTGGCCGCGGGCCTCGTCGCCCAGGGGCACGAGGTCCGCACCTTCCAGCGCCGGCCCGCCGGGGTCGCGGGCGTCGAGGAGGCGCGGGGCTCCCTGACCGATCCGCGCGCGGTCGAGGAGGCCGTCGACGCGGCCGAGGGCGTCGTGCACCTCGCCGCGAAGGTCTCGCTCGCCGGCGATCCTGGCGACTTCGACCGCGTGAACGTCGACGGCACCCGGCGTCTGCTCGCCGCCGCCGCCCGCGCCGGCGTGAGCCGCTTCGTCCAGATCTCGTCGCCCTCCGTCGCCCACTCCGGCTCCTCGATCACCGGCGACGACGCCGAGCCCGCCGATCCGGACCGGGCCCGCGGCGACTACGCGCGCACCAAGGCCCGCGCCGAGCTGCTGGCGATGGCGGCCGACGCCCCCGGCTTCGCGGTGGTCGCCGTGCGCCCGCACCTGGTCTGGGGTCCGGGCGACACCCAGCTCGTCGCCCGCATCGTCGAGCGGGCGCGCGCCGGCCGGCTGCCGCTCCTCGGGCACGGCCAGGCGCTGATCGACTCCACCTACATCGACAACGCCGCCTCGGCGATCGTCGCTGCTCTCGGGCGGGCGGAGGAGGTGCACGGCCGCTCCTACGTCGTCACCAACGGCGAGCCGCGCCCCGTCGCCGAGCTGCTCGCCGGGATCTGCCGCGCCTCGGGCGTCGAGCCGCCGCGCTGGTCCGTCCCCGCCTCCGTCGCCCGCGTCGCGGGATCACTCGTCGAGCGCGTGTGGGCCGTGCGGCCCGGCGCCGATGAGCCGCCGATGACCCGCTTCCTCGCCGAGCAGCTCTCGACCGCGCACTGGTTCGACCAGCGCCGCACGCGCGCCGATCTGCAGTGGAGCCCGTCGGTCACCCTCGACGAGGGTCTGGCGCGCCTGTCCGCCGCCCGCTGAGGCGCCGGCTCCGGAGACGACGGAACGGACGGGACTCCGTCGCCGAGGCGAGGGGGTCCCGTCCGTCCGGGGCTCCCGCGACGGATCGCGGGAGGGGAGCCGAGGTCAGTCGGCGAGGATGAGGTACAGCGCGCGACGGGTCTCGTCGAGCTTGGCGGAGGCGGCGGCGCGCTGCGCCTCGGTCGCTCCGCGGAACTGCTGCACGACGCCCATCAGCTTGCCGACGTTCTCCATGAAGGCGCGATCGGCGTCGCTCGCGCCGGGGGTGGCCTCCCAGGCCGCGTCGAGCTCGTCGGCGTGCTCGCGCACGTAGGTGCCGCCCGCGTCCGTGAGCTGGTACTCGGTGCCGCGGCCCTCGCCGACGGCCGTGATGAGGCCCTCGTCGACGAGCTGCTGGAGGGTGGGGTAGACGGAGCCGGGGCTGGGACGCCACGATCCGTTCGTCTTCTCGGCGATGGCCTTGATCAGGCCGTAGCCGTTCGAGGACTTCTCGGAGAGGAGGGAGAGGAGGGCCGCGCGGACGTCACCGCGTCGGGCGCGTCCTCCGCCGCGGCCGAAGGGGCCGCCGAAGCCGGGGCCGAAGCCCGGGCCGAAGCCGAAGCCGGGCCCGAAGCCGCGGCCGTGACCGCCGGGTCCGCGGCGCTGTCCGCGGCCGGGGTGCTCGTGGCGGGAGGAGTGGTCGCCGTCGCAGGAGTCGCGGCGGTCGTCGGAGAAGAAGGTCCTGGAGTTCATGGGTGTGCTGCTCTCTGTCGTGAGGGGATCCCTTTCGATCGGATCCGGTCGCCCGTCGGGAACGGCTGCTTCCGATCTGTCGGCGATGCAGTAACGATATATCGGCGACGGATCGGATGTCAACACCTGAACTGCCCGTAGCCTGGGAGCTCCCCGTCGATCGAGAGGTCCCGCATGCCGCTTCCCGACTCCGAGCTCGAGGCGTACCTCGACTCCTCCCTCCTCGCCGGGGACGTCCTCACCGGCCGCGCGAGCAACCTCGGCAACCTCCGCGGCCTCGCCGCCCGCGAGCCCGCGCACCTCTACGGGGTGGACGTGGCGGAGGACTGGACGTTCGAGAGACTGCTCGCGCTGATGGGGGAGCGCGTGGGGATCAGCACCGACCCCTCCTTCGAGAGCGGGCAGGACCGGATCGACGCCCGCCTGACGGTCGCGGGGCTCGCCCGCTACCGCGAGCGGTTCGCCGCCGCTGTCCGCGAGGGGGCGCTCCTCCTGTTCGCCACCGCGCACCCCGCGACCCTGATGGACGTCTACCGCCGCCTCGCTGCTGCCGCGACGGAACGGGGCGCTCGCGTGATCGACGTGAATGCGCTCCCGTTCGCCGCCCCCGACGGGATCCGCGTGCCTCTCGCGGACGAGCACCAGGCCCTGTGGTGCACCGGCGGGGTCACCTGCGTCTACCGCGGGGGAGGGCTGCAGCACACGCACTCGCCGGAGCCGATGGACGCGCTGCTCGACCGCCTCGACGAGCTCGGCATCCGCCCCGACCTGGTCGTCGCCGACCACGGCTTCGCGGGCGCGGCCGGCCGGCGGGGGCTGCCGGTCATCGCGATCGCCGACTGCAACGACCCGGCGGTGTTCGTCGCCGAGGCGCAGGGCTCGATCGAGGTGGTCGTCCCGATCGACGACGGGCTGGCCGTCCATCTCTACGAGCCGGTGATCGACTTCGTCCTCCGCGCCCTCTCGGAGCCCGCGCGCACCTGACGGCTCGTAGAATCGCCTTCGGCTCGTCGCGATCCCGGATCCGACGGGCCGACCGTTCTCCCGAGTCCCCGCGCTCGCCCACCACTGCAGACGGAGCATCCGTGACCCAGCCCCACGACGGCCTCCTCCCGCGCTTCGCCGTCGGCGTCGACATCGGGGGGACGTCGATCAAGGCGTCCCTCGTCGACGTCACCACCGGCGAGCGGGCGGCTCGGCGCTTCGCGGTCGCGAACCCGCTGGGCAAGGAGCCCGAGGACTTCGCCGAGGCGATCGCCGGCATCGTCCGGGACGTCTCGCCGATCGCGGGCACGCCCGTGGGCGTCGGCTTCCCCGGGATCGTCCGCGGCGGCGTCGTCCGCCAGACCACCCACGTCTCGCAGCGCTGGGTCGGGCTCGACGCGCAGGCCCTCCTCTCGGAGGCGACCGGGGTCGACGTCGTCGTCGTCAACGACGCGGACGCGGCAGGAGTCGCCGAGCGCGAGTTCGGGGCCATGCGCGGACGCGAGGGCCTCCTCCTGCTGACCACCCTCGGCACCGGCATCGGGACGGCGCTCGTCCACGAGGGCGTGGTGATCCCCAACTCCGAGCTCGGTCACCTGCACATCGACGGTCCCGACTTCGAGCCGAAGGTCGGCTTCTCCGCCGTCCGCCGCGAGGGCATCACCCTCGAGGAGTGGGCGGGTCGCCTCAGCGTCTACTACCGGCACCTCGAGATGCTGCTCTCGCCGCAGCTGTTCGTGATCGGCGGCGCGGCGGCGCACGTCTTCGACGAGTTCGCCCGCTTCCTCGACATCGGCACCGAGATCGTCCCCGCCCGCTTCGGCAACGACGCCGGATTCACGGGCGCCGCGATGGTCGCCGTCTCGCCCGACCGCCTCGCGCCCTGGTACCGCTCCACCCGCGGCGCCCGCCTCGACCCCGGGGCCCCCGCCATCGCCGACTGACCCCCTCCCTGCATCGAGGGAATGCCGACCCGTCGTGGCATTCCGAAGGCGCTGGGTCCCCCGACGGTCCGGAGTTCCCTCAGCGGGCCGACAGGCCGCGGTAGACGGCGTCCAGTCGGGCGGCGGCGGCCGGCCAGGAGTGGGCGGCCGCCCAGTCGACGCCGCCGCGGCCGAGTCGCGCCAGCTCGCCGGGCGAGCCCAGCAGGGTCAGGATCGCCTCGGCCCACGCCGCAGGGGAGTCGGAGTCGAGCAGCACGCCGCTCCCGCCGTCGCGCACCGCGTCCACCAGGCCGGTCGTCCTGCGCGCGAGTACCGGAGTGCCGCTGCCGGCCGCCTCGAGCGCGATGAGCCCGAAGGTCTCGGCCGCCGAGGGCACGAGCGCCAGCTGCGCGCTCCGGAGCCGCTCCGCCACCCGGTCGCGGTCGGCGGCCCCCTCGATCAGCACGCGGTCTCCCAGCGGAGCCGCCGCGGCGCGCACCGCGTCGAGGTACGACTCCCGGCCCGGTGCCGCCCCGCCCACCAGCCGCAGCACCGGCCGCTCCGCCGGCGCGATTCTCGCGAGCGCCTCGACCGCCAGCAGCTGGCCCTTGAGCGGCTGCACCCGGCCGACCAGGACGACTCCGGAGCGCTCGCCGCCGCCCGGGCGGAACCGCGCGTCGACTCCGGGCGGCACCACGACGACCCGGTCCGGATCCGCGCCGTACCCGCTGACGACGTCCTCCCGCTCCGAGGCGCCCGCCACCACGATCGCATCGGCGGAGGCGAGCACGGAGCGCTCCGCGTCGATCCGCTGCTGCGGCTCCGCGACGTCGCCCGGGGCGAGCCGGGCGTTCTTCGCGAGCGAGCCCGAGTGCATCGAGTGCACGTGCGGCCTGCCGGTGAGCGCCCCCGCGAGGCCCGACACCCAGTAGTGCGAGTGCACGACGTCGGCCCCCTCCGCGGCGCGCGCGAACTCCGGCGCCGCGGCCGCCAGCGCGTACTTGTCGCCCGCCGGCACCGGCACGCCGACCACCCGCACACCCGGCGCGAGCATCCGGACGCCCTCGCCGCGGGTCAGCACCTCGATCTCCCAGCCGAGCGCCGCCAGCTCCGGGAGCACCGCCGCGAGATACACGTTCATCCCGCCCGCGTCGCCCGTCGACGGCTGCTCGAGCGGGGAGGTGTGCGCCGAGACGACGGCCAGACGGGGCATCCCTCCATCGTAGGGACGGCCGTGCGTCCTCCACGGATCCCGGCCCGCGGCTCGCAGCGCCTCCGGAATCGGGTTGAATAGACGGATGCGCTCGTTCGAGCGCGGAGAGCGTGAGGTCCATGGCCCGCCAGAGTCCCCCCGGTGAGGTGCTGCCGTCGGCCGCACCCGGGCCGGTGACCGCCGGCCACGAGCCCTTCTCCGAGCAGGACATCCGCGCCCTCGTCGGAACAGCCGCCGTCGAGAAGGGCACCGCGTACGCGGACGAGGGCCGCGTGCGCGAGCTGCAGTGGTTCGGCGGCCGCACCCGCCTCTTCGGCCAGGTCCGCGGATCCGGGCGCTCGCCGTACGCCGTGAGCGTGCAGCTCCGCGACGAGGGCGAGCACTGGACCCTCCTCGGCGGCGCCTGCAGCTGCCCGGTCAAGCACGAGTGCAAGCACGTCGCCGCCGTCCTGATCGAGGCCCTGCGCCGCGAGCGCGAGGGCGGAGTGGCCGGTCCCTTCCCGGGCGAGGCCGCTGTCGACGCCGTCCCGGAGTGGCGCAGCGCGCTCGCCCCACTCCTCGCCGGCGCGGAGCGCTCGCACACCGGCATCCCGCTCGGCCTGCAGTTCGAGCTGCTGCCCGGCGAGCCCGTGCGTCGCCCGCCCGGCCGCTACAACTCCTACCGGCCGCCGCCCGAGCCGCGCCCGCGCCTGGGCGTGCGCCCGGTGCGGATGGGCGACCGCGATCGTTGGGTCCGCACCGGCACCAGCTGGCGCGACCTCGGCTACCTGCACTACAGCCACGACTACGACGAGCGCCAGATCGACGTGATCCGCGAGATGCAGGGCCTGCTCTCCGGGCACAGCGCCTCCAGCTACTACTCGCCCGACACCTGGCTCTACCTCGACCAGTGCCGGAGCGAGGCGATCTGGGCGGCACTGCACGGCGCCGTCCGCGCGGGCATCGGCCTGGTGATGGGCGACCGCGACCAGACGCCGCTGAAGATCCTCGACACGACGGCCACCGCCTCCATCGACGTCACGCGCACCGCCGCCGGCCTCGAGCTGCGCTCGCTCGTCGCGATCGGCGACCACCCGGCGCCCGAGGAGTTCGGCTTCATCGGCGACCCGGCCGTCGGCCTCTACACGTGGGAGGGCGGCGACGAGATGCGCGCCCGCCCGGTCACGCTCATCCCGTTCGCCGCGCCGCTGCTGTCCTCCGCGCGCACGTTCCTCTGGAGCCGCGAGGCCATCCGCATCCCGGTGGCCGAGGAGTCGGCGTTCCTCACCGAGCACTACCAGCGGCTGCACCGGCTGTTCGACATCGTCTCCCGCGACGGCTCCTTCGAGGCGCCCGCGGTGCCCGAGCCGCGCCTCGGCCTCACCCTCGAGCACACCGACGGCGCGGGCCTGCGCGGCTCGTGGTGGTGGCGCTACGGAGTGGAGGGAGCGCGCGGCGGCGTGGACGCCGAGCGGCTCCCGCTGCGGGTCGGCGAGGACGCGGGCTACCGCGACCCCGAGGCCGAGCAGCGGATCCTCGACTCCCTCGTGGGAGCGGGTCTCGACCCGGAGTCGACGCCTGCCCTGGTGTCCCCGTCGAGCAGGCGCCTGCGCCCCACCTTCGACCTGCGCGGCATGCAGACCGTCGGCTTCCTCACCGGCGAGGTCGAGCGGCTCCGCGAGCTCGGCACCGTCGAGATCGAGGAGATCGGCGAGCGCGTCGAGTACCGCGAGGCGCAGACCGCGCCCGTGGTCGCCGTGCAGACCGTCGCCCAGCCCGACAGCCGCGACTGGTTCAACCTCGAGATCTCCGTCACCGTCAACGACGAGGCGGTCCCGCTGGCCGAGATCTTCCTCGCGCTCGCCCGCGGCGACGAGTACATGGTGCTGCCCAGCGGCGTCTACTTCGCCCTCGACGACGAGCGGTTCGGCCGCCTCCGCGAGCTGATCGCCGAGGCCCGCGAGCTCTCGGACGACCCCGGCGAGACCCTGCGGATCAGCCGGTTCCAGTCCTCCCTCTGGGACGAGCTGGTCGAGCTGGGCGTCGTGGAGGCCCAGGCCGCCGCGTGGCGCCGCTCCGTGGAGGGGCTCTCCGGCTTCACCGCGACCGGTGCGCTGGAGTCGCGGGTCCTGCCCGAGGGCTTCGCCGTGGAGCTGCGGCCCTACCAGCAGCTCGGCTACGACTGGCTCTCGTTCCTCTACGACAACCAGCTCGGCGGCGTGCTCGCCGACGACATGGGCCTGGGCAAGACCGTGCAGTCCCTCGCCCTGGTCACCCGGGTGATGCAGGAGCAGCGCGCCGCGGCCGCGGAGGCGGGCACCTCGCCGCGCCCGTTCCTCGTCGTCGCTCCCACCAGCGTGGTGCCCAACTGGGTCGGCGAGGCCAAGCGCTTCGCCCCGGACCTCCGCGTCGTCGGGATCGACGAGACGTCGAAGAAGAAGCGGAAGGCGCTCTCGAGCGTCATCGGCGAGGCCGAGCTGGTCGTCACCTCCTACGCCCTGTTCCGGCTCGACTACGAGTCGTACTCGGGCATCCAGTGGTCGGGGCTCCTCCTCGACGAGGCGCAGTTCGTCAAGAACCGCCAGTCGGCGACGCACCAGCTCGCGCGCCGGCTCGACGTGCCCTTCAAGCTGGCCATCACGGGAACGCCGATGGAGAACAACGTGATGGAGCTCTGGTCGCTGCTGTCGATCGTTGCTCCGGGCCTGTTCCCCTCGCCCGCCGGGTTCGTCGAGTTCTACCAGAAGCCGATCGAGCGCGAGGCCGACAGCGAGAAGCTCTCGCAGCTGCGGCGGCGCATCCGCCCGCTGATGCTGCGGCGCACCAAGGAGCTCGTCGCCAAGGAGCTGCCGCCCAAGCAGGAGCAGACCCTCGAGGTCGAGCTCGGCCCGAAGCAGCGGAAGGTCTACGACACCTACCTGGCGCGGGAGCGGCAGCGCGTGCTGGGCCTGATCGGCGACTTCGAGAAGAACCGCTTCGCGATCTTCCGCGCGCTGACCGTGCTGCGCCAGGTCGCGCTCGACGCGGCACTGGTCGACGAGGCGCACGAGAGCGTGCCCTCGACCAAGCTCGACCTGCTCGACGAGCTGCTGGGCGACGCCCTCGGCGAGGGGCACCGCGTGCTGGTGTTCAGCCAGTTCACGCGGTTCCTCGGCCGGGTCCGCGGCCGGCTGGACGCGGCGGGCATCGAGTACGCCTACCTCGACGGAGCGACGAAGAAGCGCGACGAGGTCATCGAGCGGTTCCGCTCGGGCGCGGCGGGCGTGTTCCTGATCTCGCTCAAGGCCGGCGGCTTCGGGCTCAACCTCACCGAGGCCGACTACTGCATCCTGCTCGACCCGTGGTGGAACCCCGCCACCGAGTCGCAGGCGGTCGACCGCGCGCACCGCATCGGCCAGACCCGCTCGGTCATGGTCTACCGCCTGGTCGCGAAGGACACGATCGAGGAGAAGGTGATGGCCCTCAAGGAGGCGAAGGCCGCGCTCTTCGCCGCGGTCATGTCGGACGACGGCGCGGCGGCCACCGGCGGGATCACCGCCGAGGACGTGCGCGAGCTGCTGGGCTGAGCGCCGCCGCTACTCGCGCACCTGCTCCAGCAGGGTCGTGACGGCGGCGCGGGTGTCGGCGGCGAGCCGTCCGAGGCGGTGCGCGGCACGGATCGACACCTGCCGGTACGGGTGCACGAGCCGCCGGGCCGCCGTGCAGGGCAGCGCGAACGCCGCGACGACGCCCGCGTCGATCCCGTCGAGTCCGCCGTCGTCCCGGCCGAAGACGAGCTCCCGACCCTCGCGGGCGAGAGCCTCCGGCAGGTCGGCCTCGCCGATCGGGAGGCGCAGCACGGCGAGCAGGCCGGCCGCCTGCACCCGGCGCGGCAGCGGGCGTCCGAGGCGTCCCGCCGCGTGCACCGTGAAGAAGTCGGCCTGCCGCTCGAGGATGCCCGTGACCGTCTCGGCGAGGCGCTCCATCTCGGGGTGCAGCGAGAGCCGGGCGAGCCGGCGGTAGCCGTGCACCGCGACCCGGGCGTCCACCGCGAGGGCCAGCGCGACGGGGCCGGCGAGGGAGGCCGCGGCGCGGTCGAGGAGCGGGCGCGACCTCACCGTCGGCTCCGGCGGGCGGATGTCGATGCCGCGGATCTGCGGCGAGGCCGCGAGCACGTCGCCCAGGGCGTCGGCGATCCGGTGCCGCTCGGCGGCCCAGACGGACGCGAACGCGCGGACCTGCTCGTCGGGGTGGGCGCGCGCGAGGGGGAGCACCCGGGCCACGGTGGCGTGCTCGATCGCCCGCAGGTACGCGGTGGCGACGATGGCCTCGCGGTCCAGCGGCACCTCCTCGAACTCGCGCACCGAGAAGTGCTCGCGCAGGGCGCCGTGCGCGCTGCGGTGGTGGTCCTCGAGGTCGAACGGTTCCGCGATGCCCACGTCGTGCTCCTCCGCTAGTCCGGTCCCTCCATCCTGGGCCCCCGGTGCGAGAGGCGGAAGAGCACGCGCCCATCCCTGGGACACTGGGAGCCGGTCATCAGGCGGCCGGGGGAGCGGGGCGGGATGAGCGGGGCCCGGACCTCGGCGATCGGCGCCGTCCTCCTCGCCGCCGTCTGCTTCGGCACGACGGGGACCGCCCAGGCCCTCGGAGCGGCGGGCGTGGATCCGCTCCTCCTCGGGGCGGCGCGCATCGTCCTCGGCGGCGCCCTGCTGGCCGCTCTCCTCGGCGTGGAGGCTCTGCGCCGGCGGAGCCGCTCCCGCCCGACCCGCGCCGTCGTGCTGCTCGTCGTGCTCGGAGCGGTCGGCGTCGCCGCGTACCAGCCCGCCTTCTTCACCGGCACCGCGCAGAACGGAGTCGCGGTCGGCACGATCGTCGCCCTCGGCTCCGCTCCCGCCTTCACCGGCCTGCTGGAGTGGCTCGTCCTGCGGACGACCCCGAGCCCGCGCTGGTTCGCCTCGACCGCGCTCGCCGCGGTCGGCGTGGTGCTCCTCAGCGGCGGCGGATCCGGCGGCGTGACGCTCCCCGGCCTCGCCGCCTCGGCCGGCGCCGGCGCCTCCTACGCGCTCTACGCCGTCTGCGGCAAGCTGCTGCTCGAGCGCGGGCTCAGCCCCGTCGCCGCCATGGGAGCCCAGTTCGGAGCCGCGGCGCTGCTGGCGCTCCCGTTCCTGCTGCTGGGCGATCCGTCGCGGCTCTCCGGCTCGATCCCGGCCGTGCTCTGGCTCGGAGTGGTGACGGTCGCCGTGGCCTACACCTTCTTCGCGCGCGGCCTGCGAGCGCTGCCCGCGGCGACCGTCTCGACGCTCACCCTCCTCGAGCCGGCGACCGCGACCCTCCTCGGCGTGGCGGTGCTGGGGGAGCGGCTGACCGCGGGAGCCGTCCTGGGCGTCGCGGTGCTGGTGGCGGCGGTGCTGCTGCTGGCGGTGCGGGGGCGCCGCCGTTCCGGTGCGCGGAGAGAGGCGCCGGCGCGCTCCGCGGAGTAGCGTCGACTCCCACCGACCCGACGACGAGGCGGAGCGCATGACCAACCCGTGGCTGGCCCGCCCTGGCAGCGGTCGGCGGCGCGCGCTGGTCGAGGAGTCGTGGGAGCGCGCACGGCGGCGGCGCCTCGATCCGGACCGGCTGACGGCACCGCTCTCGTTCTCGGGCGACGACCTCCGCGAGTACCGCACCGGGCATCCGCTCGCCTCGGTCCTCCCGGTGATCCGCCGCCTGCTGGTGCGTGACGCCGACGAGGACAGCGGCGTGCTCGTCGCGGTGGGCGACGCGCTCGGGCGGCTGCTCTGGATCGACGGGGACCAGCACCTCAAGAGCCTCGCCGAGGGGATGTCGTTCGTCGAGGGCGCCGCGTGGGCCGAGCCCGACGTCGGGACGTCCGCGCCGGGGACGGCCCTCGTGCTCGATCACGGCGTGCAGATCCACGGCGCCGAGCACTTCGCCTCGCTCGTGCACCCGTGGAGCTGCACCGCCGTCCCCGTGCACGACCCCGAGACGCACGAGATCCTCGGAGTGATCGACATCACCGGCGGCGCCGACGTCGTCGCCCCGCAGACCCTCCCGCTGATGGAGGCGACCGCCGCCGCCGTCGAGAGCGAGCTGATGGTGCAGCGGCTCCTCCGCCCGCGGCGGCCCGCTGCACGGAGCACAGCGGCGGCCCGGGCGCCGAGCCTGCGGGTCCTCGGGCGCGAGACGGGCCTGGTGACGGCCGCCGGAGCGACGCTCGAGCTGAGCACCCGGCACGCCGAGATCCTGACCCTGCTCGCCTGGCACCGGGCCGGGCTCTCGGCCGAGCAGCTCGCCCTCCTGCTCCACGGCCGGGACGACGCGGTGGTCACCGTCCGCGCCGAGATGGTGCGGCTGCGCCGCGCGCTCGAGCCGACCCTCCCGCGCCTGGTGCCCCTCTCGCGCCCCTACCGCCTGGCGAGCCCGGTCGACCTCGACGCCCGCCAGGTGCTCGGCCTGCTCGACCGCGGCTCCCACCGCCTCGCCCTGGACGCCTACCGGGGCGCGCCGCTGCCCTCGTCCGAGGCGCCGGGAATCCGGGCGATCGCCGGCGAGCTGCGCCTGCGGGTGCGGGCGAGCGTCCTCGCCGATGCGGCGCCCGCGACCCTCCTCGCCTGGGCGGAGGGCCCCGACGGCCGCGACGACGCGGAGGTGTGGCGGGAGCTCCTGCGCGTCCTCCCGCCCCGCTCGCCCCGGCGTGCCGGTGTCGCCGCGCACCTCGAGACGATCGAGGCGGAGCAGCGCTGAGCCCTCCCGTCCGCTCCCGGGACTCCCGCCGGAGCGTCCAGCCGCGGAGCCGTCTCGCTAGCCTCGACGCATGAGCACCCTCGCACCACCTCCCCGGGCCCTCGCGAGCGGAGTCGCGGGGGGTCTGCTCCTGATGGCGGTCTTCACGATGTGGTGGGCGAGCGACACCACGGTCGGCTGGCCTGCACCGGCGGCGACGACCGCCGTGACCCTCTGCGCGCTCGCGGCCGTGGTCTTCGCCGTGCAGGCCGTCCGCCTCCTCGTCGCCCGGCGGAGGATGGCGGTGGAGCTCACCGACGCCGACCACGCGGCGAAGCCGAACGGTCTGCTGTTCGGGGCGGTCTTCGCCGCGGAGGGCGTGCTGATCGGTGTCGCGGTGGGCGTCCTCACCGGCACCGGGCTCGAGCGGTTCCTCGTGCCGGCCATCGCCGTGATCGTGGGCCTGCACTTCTACCCGATGGCGAGGATCTTCGGCCGGACCCTCGACCTCTGGCTCGCCACCTGGACGACGCTGGTCGGAGCGATCGGAGTCGTCGTGGTCCTCGTCGACGGCTCCGCCTGGCCGCAGGTGTGGTCCTGGGTCGGCGCGGGGGCCGCAGCGGCCACGGTGACCTACGGCGTCTACATGAGCCGGATCGCCCAGCGCCTGCTCGCGAGCGTCTGAGGTCCGGGCCGCGGGGCCCTCCTCCTCGGGCGGCCGCGTCTCCGCCCGGCCGGTCCGGTCTCCGTCCTCGCCGCTCCCGCCGGTGCGTCGACCCGTGCAACGTCGTGCAACCCCCCGCGACGTAGCGTCAGGACCGGGCGCCCACCCCGCGCCCACGACAACGACGTCGATGGAGGTCCACATGACGCTGTACGCCGACCAGGTCGCCGAGCAGGCACCGCAGGAGCCCGGTTCCACGGTCTACGCGAATCCAGGCACGGAGGGATCCGTCGCCTCCTTCCGCTCGCGCTACGACCACTACATCGGAGGCGAGTACGTCGCCCCCGCGAGCGGCCAGTACTTCGAGAACATCACCCCGATCACCGGGAAGCCCTTCTGCGAGATCGCCCGCGGCACCGCCGCCGACGTCGACCGCGCCGTCGAGGCGGGCTGGAAGGCGTTCGCGAGCTGGGGGAAGACCAGCCCCGCCGAGCGCTCGAACATGCTCCTGAAGATCGCCGACCGCATGGAGGCGAACCTCGAGCTGCTCGCCGTCGCCGAGACGTGGGAGAACGGCAAGCCCGTGCGCGAGACCCTCGCCGCCGACATCCCCCTCGCCATCGACCACTTCCGCTACTTCGCCGGAGCGATCCGCGCGCAGGAGGGAGGCGTCTCCGAGATCGACCACGACACGATTGCGTACCACTTCCACGAGCCGCTGGGCGTGGTCGGGCAGATCATCCCCTGGAACTTCCCGATCCTGATGGCCGTGTGGAAGCTCGCGCCGGCGCTCGCCGCGGGCAACTGCGTGGTGCTGAAGCCGGCCGAGCAGACGCCGGCGTCCATCCACGTGCTGCTCGACCTGATCGGCGACCTCATCCCCGCCGGCGTGCTCAACGTCGTCAACGGATTCGGGTTCGAAGCGGGCGCCCCGCTCGCCTCCCACCCGCGCATCCGCAAGATCGCCTTCACCGGCGAGACGACCACCGGCCGCCTGATCATGCAGTACGCCAGCGAGAACCTCATCCCGGTGACGCTGGAGCTGGGCGGCAAGAGCCCCAACGTGTTCTTCGCCGACGTCGCCGCGGAACGCGACTCCTTCTACGACAAGGCGCTCGAGGGCTTCTCGTTCTTCGCCCTCAACCAGGGCGAGGTCTGCACCTGCCCGTCGCGGGCGCTCGTGCAGCGCTCGATCTACGACGACTTCGTCGGAGACGGCCTCGAGCGGGTCAAGCGGATCAAACAGGGCAACCCGCTCGACACCGCCACGATGATCGGCGCCCAGGCCTCGAACGACCAGCTCGAGAAGATCCTCTCCTACATGGACATCGGCAAGCAGGAGGGAGCGAAGCTGCTCATCGGCGGCGACCGCGCCGACCTCGGCGGCGAGCTCAGCGGCGGCTACTACGTCAACCCGACCGTGTTCGAGGGCCGCAACTCGATGCGCATCTTCCAGGAGGAGATCTTCGGCCCCGTCCTCGCCCTCACCTCCTTCGACGACTTCGACGACGCGATCGGCATCGCCAACGACACCCTCTACGGCCTCGGCGCCGGCGTGTGGAGCCGCAACGGCGCCCAGCTCTACCGCGCCGGCCGGGCCATCGAAGCAGGCCGCGTCTGGTCGAACACCTACCACCAGTACCCCGCGCACGCGGCGTTCGGCGGCTACAAGCAGTCGGGCATCGGACGCGAGAACCACAAGGTGATGCTCGACCACTACCAGCAGACGAAGAACCTCCTCGTCTCCTACGCGGAAGGACCGATGGGCTTCTTCTGAGCTGATGTGCACGCGCTCCTCGTTCCTCGTCGCCCGTGCCGCGGTCGGCTCGCCGATGTGGCCGGGTGGGGAGGAGCGGGGAGCGTCCGCACCGAGACGGATCCGCTGGCACGCGGATCCGCCGTTCGGTGCTCGGCCCTGCGGGCGAGGCACCTGACGGCGCGCGGGAGAACGGTGCTCGGCCCTGCGGGAGAGGCACCTGACGGCGCGTGGGAGGACGGTGCTCGGCCCTGCGGGCGAGGCACCTGGCGGCGCGTGGAAGAACGGTGCTCGGCCCTGCGGGCGAGGCACCTGACGACGCGCGGGAGAACGGTGCTCGGCCCTTCGGGTGAGGCATCGGACGAGGGGGCGCCCCCTCATGTTGATCGAGTAGTCCGCGCAGCGGCGTATCGAGATGCCGCCCGGAGGAGCGTCCGCCGTCAGCGGTCGGGCGCATATAGACATTCCGCACCACGAGCGAAGGAGCACCACCCATGACCTCCACGAGGGTCGACGTCACTGCGGAGGCGGCCGGCATGCTCCGCCAGATGACGGCGCTGCACGGGCCGCTCATGTTCCACCAGTCGGGCGGATGCTGCGACGGCAGCTCCCCGATGTGCTTCCCCGCCGGGATGTTCCGCACCGGCGCCTCGGACGTGCTCGTCGAATCGCTCCGGCTCGACGGCCTGGACCCGATCGACTTCTGGATGTCCCGCTCCCAGTTCGAGTACTGGAAGCACACCCACCTCACCGTCGACCTCGTCGACGGACGGGGCAGCGGATTCAGCGTCGAAGCCCCCGAGGGCAAGCGCTTCATGATCCGAAGCCGACTGCTCACCGACGACGAGCTCGTCGAGTTCGGGCTCCTCCCCGCCGGAGCCGTCGGGCCCTGAGCCGGCTTCCCTGATTCGTTCCCCCTGACCCGTTCCCGTCGCAGATCCTCGCCGACCGGCGACGTCCCTGACCTGCGGTGTCAGCCGCCCGGAGCGGGAGCGGGCGGCGCCTTCCCCGTGCTCAGCTGCACGCCCACCACCGAGCCCTTGTCCACGCGGGTGCCCGCGGCCGGACCTGTGCCGGCCACGGTGTTCATCGGCTGCGTCGAGTCGACCTGCGACGTCGCTCCGGGAGTGAGCCCTGCGGCGGTCAGCGCCTGCGCGGCGGAGTCGCTGGTCCGGCCCGACAGGTCCGGCACGGTGACCTGCGGCGCCGCGACGAGCGACTGGTCGGCCTGCGGGAAGTCGGAGCCGCCGTAGCGGGAGTCGATCGCCGTCATCAACGGCTTCCAGATCCGGTGACGTGCCGAGGGCGCCCAGCCGCTGTCGAAGTCGATCGAGTCGAGGTTCACCCTCGACCCGTCCGCGCGTGCCGAGATGCTGCCGACCCAGACCGCGAGGGAGGTCTCGGTCGAGGCCCCGATGGCCCAGGTGTCGGCGGAGTTGTCGGTGGTGCCCGTCTTGGTGATGTGCTGGATGCCGTTCTTCGGATCGTCCTCGACACCCGTGCCCTCGGCGGTCACCTTGAGCATCGTGTACTGCATCGCCGACGCGACCCTCGACGACACCGCCCGGCTGCAGGTCGTCTCCACCGGCTCGATCTCGCGGCCGTCCGCTCCGACGATCGCCGTGATCGCGACGGGGGTGCAGGTCGTGCCGTTCGCGGCGATGCCGGAATAGGCGGTCGCCATGGTGAGCGGTGCGATCTCGTTGGTGCCGAGGACCGCTCCCGGCGACTGCACGAGCGCGGTCCCGTCCGCGCGGTGCACTCCGAAGGCCTCGGCCTGCTTGCGGATCTCGCACTGGTCGAGCAGGTGCGACATCCCGGTGAAGCCCGTGTTCAGCGAGTAGATCGTCGAGTACAGCGCCGTCTGGGTGTCGGTGTAGCCGCCGTCGCCGGCGTTCTTGGGGTTGTAGGAGTCGTAGTCCCAGGTGCCCTCGCAGCTGTCGGCGAAGCCGGTCCAGTTCTTCTGCTTCGAGTCGAACTGCTCGAGCAGGGTGTGCCCGCGGTCGAGCCACTCGGCGAGCGTGAACACCTTGTAGGCGGAGCCGGTCTGGAAGCCGTTGCCGCCGCCCGCGGACGCGTCGACGTTGAGGTTGATCGCCGAGAACTCCGGCCCGCTCGCGATCACGTCCGGGTCCTGGCTGTAGCGCTTGTTCTGCACCATCGTGAGGATGCGCCCGGTGCCGTTCTGGACGGCGACCGCCGTCGCCCCGACGTCGAAGCGCGGATCGGAGGAGGGGACCTGCTCGTCCATCAGCTCCTGCGCGGTCCTCTGCAGATCGAGATCGATCGTCGTGTAGACCTTGATCCCGCCCTGCTTGATCGCCGCGTAGCGCTCGTCGTCGGTCGCTCCGAGCGCCGGGTCGTCTCGGAGGACGTGGGTCACGTAGTCGCAGAAGTAGGCCGCGCTGCCGGCCGTCTGGCAGCCGGTGGACGGCGGGGTGAGGTCGGGGGTGATCGCCTCGGCGGCCGCGGCGTCGTGCGCGGCCTGGTCGATGCTCCCCGTCTCGAGCATCCGGTCGAGGATGTAGTCGCGCCGCTCCCGGGTCTGCGCGTAGCCGTTCGCCTCGCCGTTGGCCGTGTCGTCCGGACGGTCGAAGCGGAACTTCTCGGGGTTGTTCACGATGGCCAGGAGCGAGGCGGACTGCGCGAGGGAGAGGTCGGCCGCCGGGATGCCGTAGTAGTACTCCGCCGCGGCCTCGATGCCGTAGACGGTGCCTCCGAACAGCGCGATGTTGAGGTAGCCGAGGAGGATGTCGTCCTTCGAGGACACCTTCTCGAGCCCGATCGCGAGCCGCATCTCCTTGAGCTTGCGCTCGGCCGTGGTCGCCGTCGCCTCCGCGTACGCGCGGTCGCGGTCCGCCTCGTCCGGGATCGACTCGGCCTTCTGCACCAGCACGTTCTTCACGTACTGCTGCGTGATCGACGAGCCGCCCTGGGTGTCGCCGTCGAGGAGGTAGGTGCTGGCGATGGCGCGGAGGGTGCCCTGCAGGTCGATCCCGCCGTGGTCGTAGAAGCGCGGGTCCTCGCTCGCGACGAGCGCGTCCTTCACGGAGTCGGCGATCCGGTCGGCCGGCACCTCGATCCGGTTCTGGTCGTAGAAGGAGGCCAGCAGCGTCGGATCGTCCGGGTCGCCCGCGTAGACGTCGCTCTTCTGCATCAGGCGCCCGACCTCGAGGTAGCTCGGGAGGGACTGGAACGCCGAGATGGTGCCGGAGGTCGCCGCGCCGGTGAGCGCGGCGGCGGGGGCGACCACGAGCGAGGCGAGCAGACCCGCCAGGACGCTGACGATCACGAATCCGAACAGCGCGCCGAGAGCCCCGTGGACGGTCCGACGGGGCTGGAAGACGGGGACGTTCGGTCGCTTCAGGATGGATCCTCTCGCTGCACCAGCACCCTAGGCGAGGCCTGCGACATCCCCGACGAGGCGCGCCACGGCCGCGCCGGACGCCCGTCCGCCCGGAGTCGGCACGACGGCGCCCGCGCAGGCCCGTCGCCACGACAGCAGAAGGGGCCGGCCCCCGGAGGGATCGGCCCCTTCACGGGACGGGCGACGCCTCTACTCGATCAGGTCGCCGTTCAGGTCCGAGATGTCGTTCGGATTGGCCGGAGCCTTGCCCGTGCTCACCTGGAGGGGGATCACCCCGCCGGCGACCGCCGTCTCCTCCGCGCTCGGCGTCGTCGACACGACGGAGCCCTCCGGGATCGTCGCGGAGTCGACCGACTCGTGCATCCCGACGACGAAACCGGCGGCGGTGAGGATCGCCGTGGCGCTCTCGACCGTCTCGCCCGTGACGTCGGGGACCTCGGAGTTCGCCGCCGATCGCGGCGAGTACGCGAGCATCGAGGCAGGCGGTGCCGTGAAGTCGTCGCCGCCGTACTTCTCGTCGAGCGCCGTCATGATCGGCTTCCAGATGGCGTGCCGGGCGTTGGAGGCGCGGATGGTCCCCTTCTCGCCCGTCAGGCTGATGAAGCGCAGGTTCTGCTTGGTGTTGTCGGCGAAGCCGTTGATGCTGCCGACCCAGACCGCCAGGGAGGCGGCCTTGCTGGCGCCCGCCGTCCACACGTCGGCGGCCTCGTCGGTGGTGCCCGTCTTGCCGATGTGCTCGATCCCGTCGAAGGGGTTCGAGGCGTAGGCCGTTCCGGAGGTCATCACCCGCTGCATCGCGTACTGCATCCCTCGGGCGACCTCGGGCGACACGGAGGGCGTGCACGCCGATGCCGGGGCGGCGACGGCGTTGCCCTCGCTGTCGGTGATCCGGTCGATGACGATCGCCGAGCAGGTCGTGCCGTCGTTCGCGATCCCCGCGTAGGCGTTGGCCACCGTCAAGGGCGCGATCTCGTTCGTCCCGAGGACCGAGGCCGGCCCGTTGGCGAGCTCGCGGCCGTCGGCGCGGTGCATCCCGAACGACTCGGCGGTGGTGCGGATGTCGCAGAGGTCGAGCTGCTGCGCCATTCCCATGAAGCCGGTGTTGATCGAGTTCGTGGTCGCGCCGAGCGCGCTCATCGAGCTCGCGTCCTCCGACGGGTCGTCGTTGCGAGGCGAGAACTTGCCGTAGTAGCCGCCGTCGCCCTCGACGTTGCACTTCTGGGGGTAGGAGCTGAAGCCGGAGGTGGGGGAGGCGAACGACTCGTTGACGGTGTGCCCCGCCTTCAGCCACTGCGCCAGCGTGAACACCTTGTAGGTCGATCCGGTCTGCACGCCGGAGCCGCCGCCCATGCTGAGGTCGACGTTGAGGTTGATCGCGCTGTAGCCGGGGTTCGCGGCGAGGAACTGCTCGTCCTGGCTGTACTGCGTGTTCTGCACCATGGAGAGCACGCGGCCCGTCTTCGCCTCGACGGAGGCGGCCGTCGCGCCGACCTGGAAGCGCGGGTCGACGGAGGGGATGTAGGCGTTGAGCGCCGCCTGCGAGACCTGCTGGATGTCGAGGTCGAGGGTCGTCACGACGTCGAAGCCGCCCTGGCGGATGCGCTGGTAGCGCTCGTCGTCGGTCGCCCCGAAGACGGAGTCGTTGCGGAGGACGTTCAGCACGTAGTCGCAGAAGTACGCGGCGTTGCCGGCGGTGGTGCAGCCGGTCGAGGGCTCCGTGATGTTCGGGGTGATCGGCTCGGCGACGGCCGCGTCGTGCGCGGCCTGGTCGATCCGGCCGTGCTTGAGCTCCTCCGACAGGATGTAGTCGCGGCGCTCCTTGGTGGCGGCGTAGCCGTTGGCGGCGCCGTTCGCCTCGTCGCCCGGGTTGTCGAAGCGGAACTTCGCCGGGTTGTTCACGATCGCCAGCAGCGCGGCCGCCTGCGAGGTCGAGAGCTGGCTCGCGGGGATGCCGTAGTAGTAGTTCGCCGCGGCCTCGATGCCGTAGACGGTGCCCCCGAAGAGGGCGATGTTGAGGTAGCCGAGCAGGATGTCGTCCTTCGACGCCTCCTTCTCGAGTCCGATCGCGAGGCGCATCTCCTTGAGCTTGCGCTCGGGGGTCGGGTCCGTCGCCTCCTGGTAGGCCTTGTCGCGCGCGGCCTCGTCGGTGATCGACTCCGCCTTCTGCACCAGGACGTTCTTGACGTACTGCTGCGTGATCGACGACCCGCCCTGCAGGTCGTCGCCCGTCAGCGTGACGGCGATGGCCCGGAGCGTGCCCTGGAGGTCGATGCCGCCGTGCTCGTAGAAGCGCGGGTCCTCGCCGGCGACGGCCGCGTCCTTCGCGGACTGCGCGACGTCGTCCCAGCCGACCTCGACGCGGTTCTGGTCGTAGACGGAGGCGAGGAGGGTCGTCCCGTCGCTCGCGTAGACGTTGGTGCGCTGCATCAGCTGGCCCACGTCGAGGTAGCCCGGCAGGTTCTGGAACATGCCGATCGTGTTGCTCGTCGCCAGGCCCGTCAGCGCGAGGGCCGGCGTGACGCCGACGGTGATCAGGACGCCCGCCACGGCGCTCATCCCGATGAACCCCATGACCGCCCGCAGCGACATCCCGAGCGGCCGGACGGAGCGGCGGGATGCAGTGGGAAGTGCCATGGAGCGGTCGTCCTTTCGACGCGGCGCCGGGCCGCGGAGATGTGAGGGAGGGTGGCGAGAAGCCTCGCGAGCAGTCGCGCGATCCCCCGGGTTCATGGTACGTGACGGGTGCGCCCGCGGGGCGTCCTCCTCCCGGTGGAGATGAGGAGCTGGCGGGTGATGCGCAGGAGCGGGCGCGTCCGGAGTGCTGACCTCGGGTCGATGCATCCGTATCGTGGGGGGAGCGCCGCTCCGAGGGGCGCTGCAGCACCCGTTCCACCCACCGCTCCGGGGCCCCGGGCGGCCGGCCCCGGCAGAAAGCGCACACCATGGCACGCATCCACGACGACGTGACCCAGCTCGTCGGCAGGACCCCTCTCGTCCGCATCAACCGGCTGGAGGGCGCCGACCAGGCGACGGTCCTCGCCAAGCTCGAGTTCTACAACCCTGCGAACAGCGTGAAGGACCGCATCGGCGTCGCCATCATCGACGCGGCCGAGGCCTCCGGCGAGCTGCACCCCGGCGGGACGATCGTCGAGGGCACGAGCGGCAACACCGGCATCGCGCTCGCGATGGTGGGTGCCGCCCGCGGCTACAAGGTCGTCCTCACGATGCCCGAGACGATGTCCGTCGAGCGCCGGGTCCTCCTCCGCGCCTACGGAGCCGAGATCGTGCTCACCCCCGGCAGCGAGGGCATGCGCGGCGCGGTCGAGCGCGCCCGCGCGATCGTCGACGAGACCCCCGGCGCGATCCTCGCCCGCCAGTTCGAGAACGCCGCCAACCCCGAGGTGCACCGCCGCACCACCGCGGAGGAGGTCTGGGAGGACACCGACGGCGAGGTCGACGTCTTCGTGGCCGGCATCGGAACCGGCGGCACCATCACCGGAGTCGGCCAGGTGCTCAAGGAGCGCAAGCCCGGCGTGCAGGTCATCGGAGTGGAGCCGATCGACTCCCCGCTCCTCACCCAGGGCACCGCCGGGCCGCACAAGATCCAGGGCATCGGCGCCAACTTCGTCCCCGCGATCCTCGACCGCGAGGTCTACGACGAGATCATCGACGTGACGCTCGACGACTCCGTGCGGGTGGCCCGCGAGATGGCCGCGCAGGAGGGGATCCTCGGCGGCATCTCCTCCGGCTCGATCATGTGGGCCGCGCTCGAGGTCGCGAAGCGCCCCGAGAACGCGGGGAAGACCATCGTCGCCATCGTCTGCGACTTCGGCGAGCGGTACATCTCGACCGTCCTGTACGAGGACCTCCGCAGCTGAGCCCCTCGAGACGAGCCGGGACGCCCCGCTCCGGACGCGACGGTCGGCCGGAGCGCCGCGTCCCGTCCGGACCGGAGCGTCCCGGGCTCCTCGCCCTGCTCCGCGAGGACGTCCGCACCGCCCGGGAGCGCGACCCCGCCGCCCGGAGCGCGGTGGAGGTCGTCCTCTCCTACCCGGGAGTGCACGCGGTCTGGGTGCACCGCGTCGCGCACGCCTGGTGGCGGCGCGGCCTCCGCCTGCCCGCCCGGCTGCTCAGCCAGGCGGCGCGCGCGGCGACCGGGGTGGAGATCCACCCCGGTGCGACCATCGGCCGACGCCTGTTCATCGACCACGGCATGGGCGTCGTCATCGGCGAGACCGCGCGGATCGGCGACGACTGCATGCTCTACCACTCCGTCACGCTGGGCGGGAGGTCGGCCCGGCGCGAGCGTCGGCACCCCACGCTCGGCGACCGGGTGGTCGTCGGCGCCGGCGCGGTCGTCCTGGGCCCGCTCGTGCTCGGATCGGACGTCAGCGTGGGCGCGAACGCCGTCGTGGTGAAGGACGCGCCCGACGGGGCGGTGCTCGTCGGCATCCCGGCCCGCGATCTGCGCGATCAGGGCGGGGAGGAGGACCCGCTCGCCGGGTCCGGCCGCTCCGCCGGCCCGGCGGGACGCGTCTAGCCGGCGACGCTCAGTCGTCGCCCCTCGGCGAGATGTCGCGCGGGGCGCTCTTGATCTGCGCGAAGGCGTCCAGCGCGTGCGCCCGCGTCTCCTTGAGGTCGACGAGGGGCGCCGGGTAGCCGTCCGCGCCTCCGGTCAGCGTGTCCTCGAGCGTCCACGGCTCGTGCACGGCCGCGCCCTCGACTCCGCCCAGCTCCGGCACGTTGTGGCGGATGTACTCGCCGGCCGGGTCGAACTTCCTCGATTGCGTGACCGGGTTGAACACCCGGAAGAACGGCGACGCATCGGCTCCCGAGCCCGCGACCCACTGCCAGTTCGCGGCGTTGCTCGCCGGGTCCGCGTCGACCAGGGTGTCCCAGAACCACTCCTCGCCCACCCGCCAGTCGACCAGCAGGTTCTTGATCAGGAACGACGCGGTCACCATCCGGACCCGGTTGTGCATGTAGCCGGTGCTCCAGAGCTCGCGCATACCGGCGTCCACCAGGGGGTAGCCGGTGCGCCCCTGGTGCCAGGCGTCGATCGCCTCCTGGCCGGGGCGTCCCCACGGGAAGGAGTCGAACCGGGTGTCGAAGTTCGCGGTCGCCAGATCCGGCCAGTGGAACAGCAGGTGGTAGCAGAACTCGCGCCAGAGCACCTCGGAGAGGAACCGGTCGCTGCCGTCGCCGCGGTGCAGGCCCTTCGCGTGCGCCTCCTCCAGGGCGTGCCACACCTGGAAGGGGCTGATCTCGCCCCACCTCAGGTGCGGGGAGAGGTTCGAGGTGGCGTCCTCCGCCGGCCGGTCGCGGCCGTCGGCGTAGTCGTCGAGCTGCTCCGCGAGGAACGCGCGCAGCCGGTCGGCCGCCGCCCTCTCGCCGGGGACCCAGCGCTCGCGCAGCCCTCCCGCCCAGTCGGGACGCGTGGGGAGCAGCTCCCAGTCGTCGAGGGAGTCGGAGGCGATGTCTCCCGTGACGCCGTCGAGCGAGCGGGGGCGGGGGAGCGGCGCGCGCGGCGTCGGCTTGGCGCGGCAGGCGCGGGCGAAGGGCGTGTAGACGGAGTAGGGGCCGCCGGCGCCGGTCTGCACGGTCCACGGCTCGAACATCAGCGAGCCCTGGTGGCTCTCGGCCTCGAGGCCGCCGTTGCGGAGCGATTCCTTCACCGCCGCGTCGACGGTGCGCTCGGCCCTCCCGTAGCGGCGGTTCCAGTGCACGGCTCCGGCGCCGATCTCCTCGGCGAGCTGGAGGACGACGGCCTCGGCCGGCCCGCGGCGCAGGATCAGCGGGGCGCCGTGCTCGCGCAGGTCGGCGGCGAGGGCTGCGAGGCTGCCGTGCAGCCACCAGCGGGAGGCGCCCCCGAGCGGACGGATGCCCGCCGACTCCTCGTCGAGCACGTAGCAGACCGCGACGGGGCCGCCACGGTCGATCGCGGCGCG
>NZ_PSVI01000047.1:0-28542 GCF_002931415.1 Rathayibacter sp. AY1E8 | reverse complement strand
GAAGCCGACCTGCACGTCCTCCATCGGCAGGCGCGAGGCGATGCCGACGCCGTTCCACTGGCTGAGCCCGACCATCTCGACGTGGTACCCGGCGTCGGCATCGCCTCGCGCCTGCCGATGGAGGACGTGCAGGTCGGCTTCCCGGGCATGCCCGGCTTCGCGAAGGAGGCGGCGGCCGACGGCTCCTACCCGCTCGAGGCCCGCGCGATCGGCGCGACGGTCGACGGCGTGCGCGTCTGGAGCCTCTACGTTCCGAACGGCCGCGCGGTCGACGACCCGCACTACCTCTACAAGCTCGAGTGGCTCGCGGCCCTCGAGGCGAGCACCCGCGAGTGGCTGGCCGCCGAGCCCGACCTGCCGCTCGCCCTGGTCGGCGACTGGAACGTCGCGCCGCTCGACAGCGACGTGGGCGATCCGAGCCTCGGCCCCGGATCCACGCACGTCTCGATCCCCGAGCGCGCCGCCTTCGCCGCCTTCGAGGACGCGGGCCTGCGCGACGTCGTCCGCCCCCTCGTGCCCGAGGGCTACACCTACTGGGACTACAAGCAGCTCCGCTTCCCGCGCAACGAGGGGCTGCGGATCGACTTCGTGCTCGGCTCCCCCGCGTTCGGCGAGCTCGTCACCGGCGCCTCGATCCACCGCGACGAGCGCAAGGGCGACGCCCCGAGCGACCACGTCCCGGTGGTGGTCGATCTCGACCTGGAGACGACCCTCGACGACGACCGCCCGATGATCTTCTGAGCATGGCCTCGTCGAAGAAGAAGCGCGCGCGGGCCCAGGCCGCCTCGGCCGGTGCCTCCCGCCCCGCCTCCCGACCCGCGACGGCACGCCCTGCGACCGCCCGCCCTGCGACCGCCCGTCCCGCAGCCGCGCACGACGAGTTCCGGTCCGACGCCTACCGCTCGGTGGGCGAGATCATCGCCGCCGGGAAGCCGCGCCGGCGCCGCTGGGACCTCGTGCTCTCGATCCTCGGCTGCCTCGCCCTCGGCCTGCTCACGATCGTGCTCGGCTACCTCGCCGCGATCCTCTCGGTCTTCCCCGCGCAGTGCGAGGGCCAGAACTTCGCCTGCGACTTCGACCGGATCGACTGGGGCGTCTCGATCGCGCTGATCGGGCCGCCCGCGCTGACACTGATCGCCGTGGCCGTGACGGTCGTGCGCTACCTCGTGGGCCGCCGCGCGTTCCTCGTGCCGGTCATCGGGTTCGTGCTCTGCATCGCCACCGCGTTCCTCGCCTCCTCGCTCGTGACGAGCTCGATCCCCGGGTCGGCGCTGGTCTAGCACCGACCCGGGGGCGCGTCAGCGGTCGGCGCGGTCAGCGCTGGTCCAGCACCGACCCGGGGCGCCGACCGCCGGCGAGGTCAGCCGCAGGCGGGCTCGTCGTTCAGCGTCACCGCGGTGGGGTTGATCATCGGGGTCACCCGCACGAACTGGTCGCCGAAGCCGGAGGCGTCGCCGGCGCTGAACTGCACGTCGAACGTCTCGGACTGGCCGGGCGAGAGCTGCACGGCGACCTTCGAGACGGGACGGCCGAGGTCGTCGAGGCTCTCGGGTCCATAGCCCGTGCCGTCGGCCCAGGCCGCGCTCGACACCGTGGTCCCGGGAGGGCCGTAAACGTAGATGTTGGTGACGAAGTCGCCCAGAGGGTACGCGCCGCGCCCGCCGGCCGCGGCGACGTAGCCGGGCAGCGTCCGAGCGACCGCCTTCGAGATCGTGTTGGTCACGGTGACGGAGGTGGTGAAGACCGCGCCGGAGGCGGCGCACCGGCCCGCGCTCGACTGCGTGACCGCCGTGCTCAGGTAGTAGTCCATCTTCGAGCCGCCCGAGGCGTCCTGGAAGAACACTCCGGTGGTCGTGCCGTCGGTCGTCGTCTGCGGCAGGACCCCCGCGATCGGCGTGGGCGCGAGGAGCGCCTGCTCGTCGGCGTCGGAGCTGTAGGCGAGGATGCGGCTCTCGTCGACCGCCTTCACGATCGCCGGGAGCATCTTCGTGGGCTCCATCTCCCCGCCGAGGATCTTCCCCAGGACCGTCGCGCTCGCCTCCGAGAAGAACTCGTCGGTGCGCTCGGCCACGACCGACTCCGGGTAGCGGAAGTAGACCTCGTTGAGCAGGGTCGAGACGGTGTTCTCGCTCGTGAGGACCGTGCCGTCGGTGAGGGTCACCGGCCCGGTCGAGCCGAGGAGGTAGGAGAGGGCGACGGGGTCGATCGCGAGGACGCCGTCGATCCTCTGCTCGGGGAACTTCTGCGCCCAGAACTGGGACGCGATCGAGGCGGCCGTCGGGAAGTCGGGGCGGCTGGTCGAGACGTTGAAGGTCGTCGCCATGTTCTCGCCGATGGTGTCGAGCGCGCTCTGGTCGACGGTGACGGGCGCCAGACCGCGGAAGTCGCCGCTGCCCAGCTGACGGCCGATCGAGATCGCGCCGCCGTCGACGTCGAGCTGCATCACCGACGACGCGCCGCCGCCCAGAGCCTGCGACTCCGCCAGGTTCTGGAACATCACCAGGTAGTGGCGTGGACCGGACGCTCCGAGGGAGTCGGGGAGGATCGCGGTGAGCGGCTCGACCTGCTCCATCGCCGCGGTCGCGGTGGCCAGCTGCGGAGTGAAGGAGTCGAGGGCCGAGGCGACCTGCGGCACCAGCGGGCCGCGGTCGATGCCCTCGACGCGGGTCTGCGCCGCGTCGACGACCTCCTTGGCGACGGTGATCTTCTGCGACAGCTCGGTGATCGCCGCGAGGTCGACCCTGCCGTCGACGGGCTTGAGGATGTCGAGCGAGGTCGTGGAGAGCGGCGTGACGATCCGGCCGGAGACGTCGTCGGCGATCTCGGTCGCGGCGCGTACCGCGGACAGGTTCGGCCCGAGGACGGGCACCACCTCCATCACCCGCCACACCGGGTCCTCGGTCTCGTCGCGCGCCTCGCCGGTGAGGGTCGCGATCCGGCCCGCGGTTTCCTCCGCCCCGGAGGTGTCGAACGTCGTCAGCCTGTCCGTCACCTGCGACACCAGCGGGATCGCCTCGGTCAGCTTGTCGCGGACGGTCATCGCCTTGTCGTAGGTGCGCACGCCGAGGAGCACCGCGACGACGGCGCCGATCAGCAGGACCAGGAGGACGATCAGCGTGATCCAGAGGCCGCGACGGCGGCGCGGCCTGCCGCGGGCGGAGCGGTCGGCGGACGTGGTGGTGCTCATTCGAGAGAGCCTAAGCGACGGTCGGCGGAGTGCGACCGGGCCCGCGCCACCGGCCCCGTCCCAGGACGAGGGACACGCGACGCGGATGCGCGGGCCGTCCGGCGCCTCCGCCGGGCCCGAGCGGGAGCCGGGGATGCTGCTCCGCTCAGCCCAGCAGGAGGGACACCCCGATGAGCACGGGCACCGCGGCGACCGTGGTCACGAGGGCCGTGTCGCGGGCGACGGCGACGCCCCGGTCGTAGCGCGAGGCGAAGGTGAAGATGTTCTGCGCGGTCGGCAGCGCGGCGGTCACCGTCACCACGAAGAGGTGCTCGGAGTCGAGGTGGAACGCGAAGCGCCCCAGCAGCAGCGCGACCGCCGGCATCACCAGCGACTTGAGCACGGAGGCGACGACCACCTCGACCCGCGCCGGCCCCGCCTCCAGCGGCCGCTGCCCGCGCAGCGACATCCCGAAGGCGATCAGCACCAGCGGGATCGACGCGTTGCCGATGATCGAGAACGGCTGCAGCACGGGCGCGGGCAGCTCGACGCCGGTGAGGGCGACGACGAGGCCGAGGGCGGAGGCGATGATCATCGGATTCCGCAGCGGCTGCGTGAGGATCGCGCCGACCGAGGTCCGCCCGCTCGTCGAGACGTCGAGCAGCGTCAGGATCGTCGGCGCGAGGACGATCAGCTGCAGGAGGAGCGTCGGGGCCACCCACTGCGGATCGCCCAGCACGTAGATGGCGACCGGCAGCCCGATGTTGTTGGCGTTGACGTAGGAGGAGGCCGCGGTCCCGATCACCGTCTCCGGCAGCGGGCGGGGGAAGAGCAGCCGCGAGGCCAGCACGTAGAGCAGGGCGACGGTCAGCACCGTCAGGAGCGAGACGAGCAGGAACGAGGAGAAGAGGACGGAGACGTCGGCCCGCGACAGCACGGTGAACAGCAGCGCCGGCGTCGTGACGAAGAAGGCGATCCGCGACAGGATCAGCCGGCTCTCGGGCGGGACGATCCGGAACCGCGCGATCAGGTAGCCGACCGCGATGACGACCCCGATGATCGAGAAGCCGGTGAGCACGCCCTCCACGCCGCCGCCTCCCCGCCGCGGCCCGTCCGCTGTCGCGCCTCCACCCTAGGCAGTGGCCGGGGCGTTGCAGCGCCGGCGCGACGCGCCTACGGTGTGCGGCATGCCGCATCTCGAGGTCCCCGGCGCGAGCCTCCACTGGGAGGCGGACGGCCACGCCTCCGCGCCCGCCCTGCTGCTCGTGCACGCGGGCATCGCCGACCTGCGGATGTGGGACCCGCTCGTCCCCGACCTCTCGCGCGACCGGCTGGTGGTCCGCTACGACGTCCGCGGCGCGGGCGGAACGAGCACGGAGGACGTGGAGTACGACCCGCGCCGGGACGCCCTGGACGTGCTCGACCACCTCGGGGTCGAGCGCGCGGTGGTCGTCGGCTGCTCGCGGGGCGGGACGCTCGCGCTCGACCTGGCGCTCGAGCATCCGGAGCGGGTGACCGGCCTGGTCGTGATCGCCCCGGGCCTGGCGGGCTTCGACTACCCCGCGCTGACGGCGGAGGAGGAGCGCCGCTTCGGGGAGGTCGAGGCGCTGGAGCTCGCGGGCGAGCGGGAGGCCGCGGCGATCGTCGAGGCGGAGCTCTGGGCCGTGGGTCCCGACCACTCCGCGGACGACGTCGCTCCGGAGTTCCTCGCGCGGGTCCGGGAGCTCGCGCTCACGGGCGTCGGCCACGAGGAGGAGGCCCCCCGCCCGATCGAGCCCTCCGGGCCGGCGGGCGAGCGGCTCGGGGAGATCGCCGTGCCGACACTCGTCGTGGCGGGCGCGCACGACCTCTCGGAGTCGCTGCCGGTCTGCGAGCACCTCGCCGCCGAGGTGAGCGGTGCCGAGCTGCACGTGCTCGAGGACGCGGCGCACCTGCCCGGCCTCGAGCACCCGGAGGAGTTCCTCGCGGTGCTGCGGCCGTGGCTGGAGCGCCACGGGATCTGATCAGGCCACGGCGGCCAGGTCGAACGCCCAGTCCACGTAGAGCTCCGGCGGCTCGCCCTGCTCGACGAGGTCGATCCGGTCGAAGCCGGCCTCGACGCAGGTCGCGCCGGCGTCCAGGTCGCTCTCCGCCACGAAGGCGTGCACGAAGCGGGGCACGGGGAACGCCGCCGCCTCCTCGAGCAGCATCCGCACGGAGTCCGCGGTGACGCCGCGGGCGTGCGGAGCGATGCTCCACGCCGCCTCGTAGGCGACGACGCCGCGCGAGCAGCCATACCAATAGCCGATGGAGCCGACGGAGAGTCCGTCCAGCTCGACCACGTAGAAGAACGCGTCGCCGTCCGCCCAACCGCGCAGGTAGCGGTCGTGGCGCACGAGGATCTCGCTCTCGCTCTCGAGTCCGCCGCCCGCGTGCGCGAGGGTGTCGCGCAGGACGGAGGCGTCCGCCTGCGGCCAGGGGAGCAGGCGGAGGTTCTCGGGGTGGTGGTCGATGCTGGCTGTTCTCTGGTCGCTTCCGGGTTCGGGTCCCGTCACGCGCTCCGATCCTCTCTCTCAGGATGGCTCGCCGATCGAGCGCGCCGCCAGGGTGTTCGGCGCGCCTGTCCGATCGGATGTCTCCGCACTCGGGATGCGGACACGGTGTCGCCCCATCTTCGACCCGATGAGGGGAGGGAAATGGAAGCGGTGAGGAATCTAGCCCCGGACGGGGGGTGGCACCTGCACGACACCTGGGCAACCGCTGACCACGGGGCCGGAGAGGGGCGGTGGAGACGTGCGCCCGCCCCTGCGAGATCGCCGCTTCGCTCCGCCGAGACGCAAGAAAAGCGCGCGCACGAGCCCATACGCTCGGAGTCGGAGCGCGTTCCGCTCCTGCAGCCCCGTATCACCAGCGTGAGGAGGATCACCATGTCGCAAGCCGTGCAGAGCACCGTCGTCGGAGAACCCGAGGTCGTCGAGGACCGCGTGGAGGACTCCGCCGCCTGGCTCGACCTGAAGGCCGCCGCCGCCGCGCTGCAGCCGCTCCAGTCCCAGGACGGCTCGCTCGCCGAGCCCGAGCGGCTCGAGGAGGCGCGCACCCTCGTCGAGCGGATCGTCGCCGGCGTCCGCACCCTCGCCCCCGCGTTCCCGCACGACGCCGCGTACCTCGACGCGCTGGTCGTCGACCTCGAGCGCTGGAGCGCCGGCGGACTCGGCCTGCCCGACTTCCTCGACTCGCTCACCGCGTTCCAGCCGCAGCTCGAGCGCGTCGACGGCCGCCGCCACCTCGTCGTCTTCCCCATGTACACCCAGAACGGCAGCCGCGACCGCCACGTCGAGGCCGTCCTCGTCGAGGTCGTCTGGCCGCGGTTCGTCGCCGAGCTGGAGGCGGGGGACTACTCCAACGCCCTCTTCGTGCCCGTGCGCTTCGTCGACTTCACCGCCGGCTACGACACCGACAGCGCCGTGCTGTTCCCCGAGACGGTCGCGATGCGCTCCGTCCCGTCCTTCACCTGGGGCGCGATCTTCGCCGACCGCGAGGCGGCCCGGTTCCGCCGCGTCGTCACGGAGGCGGCCCGGATCACCCGTCTCGAGCTCCCGGAGGACGCGCAGCGCCTGCTGGCCGACCAGCGCCTGGCGGAGGAGTCCTTCGTGATGTGGGACCTCATCCACGACCGCACCCACATGCGCGGCGACCTGCCGTTCGACCCGTTCATGATCAAGCAGCGGATGCCCTTCTTCCTCTACTCGCTGGAGGAGCTGCGGTGCGACCTCACCGCCTTCCGCGAGGCCGTCGCCATCGAGCGCCGCCTCGGCGCGCTCGACCGCCGCGACGACGAGGAGGAGGCGCTGGCCGAGCGCTCGCGCTTCGTGCAGTACGCGATCCTGTTCGACCGGCTCTTCCGTTTCCCGCTCACCGGGTCGCGGGTGCGCAACTACGACGGCCTCGGCGGCCAGCTGCTCTTCGCCTGGCTGCACCAGCACGGCGTCCTGCACTGGACCGACACCCGGCTGGCGTTCGAGTGGGACGGCGTCGCCGACGTGGTCGTCGCCCTCTCGGACGCGATCGACGAGCTCTACTGGCGCTCGATCGACCGGCCGAAGACGGCGCACTGGCTGGCCGCGCACGAGCTGATCGCGGCCACTCTCACTCCGCACCCCGCCTCCGCCTGGGCCCGCGGGCTCCCGGACGAGGTGCTGCTCGGCGCCCCGCGCGGCCTCACCGACGCGGTGCTGGACGACGAGTTCCCGCTGTCGATGTTCTACGAGGCCCTCGGGAAGAAGATGGGCGACGTCATCGCCTCGACCCGGGGCATCACCGGCCGGGACTGACGTCGCGCCCGGGAGGCGGCGGGGTGCGCTCCTCCGCCTCCCGGGGCCCCGTCCGACCGGCGTCGGTTAGCGTGGGGCGCATGCCCTCAGGTGACGGAGCCGCGGACCCGCTCGACGCGGGCTGGATCCGGCGAGCGCCGAGCCGGGCCGGATACGTGCGCGACGCGGTCACCGCGGGGATCCTGCTGGTGGCGACGGTCGTCTCCGTCGCGCTGTACTCCTCGGCGGGCTTCCCGGACGCGGCGCACCCCGTCGTCAGCGCCCACTGGGCCGTCCTGATGACCCTGCCCCTCGCGCTGCGCCGCCGGTTCCCCGCGAGCGTGGCGGCCGGGCTCTCCGTCGTCTACGCGCTCGGGATCGTGCTCCAGGTGCCGGAGTCGCTCTTCGGCCAGATCTGCCTGTTCCTCGCGCTCTACACGGTCGGCGCGTGGGGCCGGAACCGGCGCACGGCGCTCGTCGTCCGAGTGGCGATCGCGGTCGGGATGCTGGGCTGGCTGCTCACCACCCTCGCCACGGGCGAGTACTTCGGCAGCTCCGTGCCGGTCGACGACTCCCCCGGCCTGCTCTCGCCCTACGCGGCGGAGTCGGCCCTCGCGGTCGTGTCGAACCTGCTCTACTTCGGCAGCGCCTACGTCTTCGGCGAGGCGTCGTGGCAGTCGGCCCGCCGGCTGGAGGCGCTCGAGACGCGCACGGCCGAGCTCGACGACGAGCGGGAGCGCTCCTCGCGGCAGGCCGTGTCCTCCGAGCGGCTGCGGATCGCGCGCGAGCTGCACGACGTGGTCGCGCACCACGTCAGCGTGATGGGCGTGCAGGCGGGAGCGGCGCGGCGGGTACTGGCGCGGGATCCGGAGCGGGCGGCGGCCTCGCTCAGCGCCATCGAGGGCGACGCGCGCTCGGCGATCGAGGAGCTGCACCGCATCCTGGTCGCGCTGCGCGCCGAGGACGCGGTTCCGAATCCGCTCACCGACGCCGCGTCCACCCGCGGCGTGGCCCAGCTCGAGGAGCTGGTCGCGGCGTCCAGCGGGTCGGGCCTGCCCACCGTCTTCCTCACCCTCGGCACGCCCCGCGAGATCCCCGCGACGGTGGGGCTCAGCCTCTACCGCATCGCGCAGGAGTCGCTCACGAACGTCCGCAAGCACGCGGGGCGCGGCGCGCACGCCGAGGTGCGCCTCCGCTACGCCCCCGACGCGGTCGAGCTCGAGATCGCCGACGACGGCGGGTCCGGCCCGCACCCGAGCGCTCCCGCCTCCTGCGGACTGGGGCACACCGGCATGAGCGAGCGCGCGGCCGCGGTCGGCGGCTGGATCGAGATGGGGCCGAGGGGCGGAGGGTACCTCGTGCACGCCCGGGTGCCGCTGTCCCCCGTCCGGGCGAGCGTGCCGGACGCCGACGACCCGGTACCGTCGTCGGAGACGTCGCGGGGGCGTCAGGAGCGAGCGAGCGGGGGCCGCCCATGACCGAGCACGTGCGCGTGCTGCTCGTCGACGACCAGGAGCTCGTCCGCGTGGGCTTCCGCATCATCCTCGAGTCGGAGCCGGGGATCGAGGTGGTCGGCGAGGCCCGCACGGGGCTCGAGGCCCTGCAGCGCGCCTCCGAGCTGCGCCCCGACGTGATCTGCATGGACGTGCAGATGCCCGGGCTCGACGGCCTGGCCGCGACCCGCGAGATCGTGGCCGACCCGCGCCTGTGCTCGCGGGTGCTCATCCTCACCACCTTCGACCGCGACGACTACCTCTTCGAGGCGCTCTCGGCCGGCGCCAGCGGGTTCCTGCTCAAGAACGCGTCGCCGGAGGAGCTGGTCGAGGCCGTGCAGGTGGTCGCCCGCGGCGACGCGATGCTCGCCCCCGACGTCACCCGGCGCGTGATCGAGCGGTTCGCGTCCGTGCCCGAGCACACGCCGGCCGCGGCCGAGCACTCCGCAGTGGCCGACCTGACGGAACGCGAGCGGGAGGTGCTCGTGCACCTGGCGCGGGGCTGGTCGAACGCCGAGATCGCGGCCGAGCTGTTCGTGGGCGAGGCGACCGTGAAGACGCACGTCTCGAAGATCCTGATGAAGCTCGGCGTGCGCGACCGGATCCAGGCGGTCGTGTTCGCCTACGAGCACGGGATCGCGGTGCCGGGGCGCCCCTGAGCGGTCGGCCGGGCGGTCAGCGCCGGGGCTGGCTCGAGGCCGGGCGCGGCGGGGTGCGGCGGACGAACTCCATCCGGATCTCCGGCACGATCTTCCGGTCGAGCACGACCGTCATGTAGCGGCCGTCGACGCGGGCGCCGATCGCGACCACGTCCGGGTCGGTGTCCACGCGGTAGCCGCGCAGCGCCTCCCCGTCCACGATCACCGGGACGCCGCGTACGACGTCCTCGTCGCGGAGGGCGGCGGCGACCACCGGCATCCCGCCGCGGCGGCTGCGCACGCGGCCCGGGAAGGTGTTGCGGAGCACGTCGCCCATGTGGGCCGCGAGGCGGGACTCCAGGGGCCGGCTGCGCTCGGCGGGGATCGGCACGGAGGTGCGGACCGCCTCCCAGAGCACCGGGTACCGCATCCGCGTCACCTGGTCGACCATCCACGGCGGCAGGTGGTCGTTCTCGGCGCGCTCGATCGCGCGCTTCTGCTCGGGGGTCAGCGGGACGTGGTTGACGGGGTCGGCGCGGTTGCGCGGGTTCTTGTAGAACGAGTACGAGAGCGAGATCTCGACGAAGCGGCCGAGCGCCATCGTCTGCGCCGCGGCGAACTCCTCCAGCCTCGGCTGGGGCGCGAACGCGAGGACGGGATCGCCGAAGCGAGCCGCGATCTCGTCCACCCCGGGAGGGGCGGGCATGTCGCGGACGGCTCCCGTCGTGTCCATGCGCATACGTCAAGAGTGGCCTGCCTCCCAGCCGATACCAACTTCTTGACGGAGATCGGCTTTCGGGTCGTCGTCCGTTCACCTGCCCGAAACATGCGGGAGGCAGGAGGGGTGTCTCGGCGGGCGCCTCCGGGGCTCCTCCGGGCGGCGGGCTGCGAAGATGGAGGGATGAGCGCTCTGCACGATCCCGACGTCCGCGGCTTCGCCTCCGACAACTACTCCGGAGTGCACGACGAGGTCCTCGCCGCGATCGCCGCGGCCAACGGAGCGCACCAGATCGCCTACGGCGAGGACGTCTACACCGAGCGCCTGCAGGAGGCGTTCCGCCGCGAGTTCGGCGAGCAGGCCCAGGCCTTCCCCGTCTTCAACGGCACGGGCGCCAACGTCACCGGCCTGCAGTCGATGCTGCCGCGGTGGGGCGCCGTCGTCTCGGCGGGCACCGCGCACATCACCTCCGACGAGGGCGGAGCGCCCGAGAAGGTCGGCGGGATCAAGATCCTCACGGTCCCCACGCCCGACGGCAAGCTGACCCCGGCGCTGGTCGACCAGGAGGCGTGGGGCTTCGGCGACGAGCACCGCGCCCAGCCGCTCGTGGTCTCGATCACCCAGTCCTCCGAGCTCGGCACCGTCTACACCCCCGAGGAGGTGCGCGCGCTCGCCGACCACGCGCACGGCCTCGGCATGCGGCTGCACATGGACGGGGCGCGCATCGCGAACGCCGCGGCCGCCCTCGGCCTGCCCCTGCGCTCCTTCACGACCGACGCAGGCGTCGACGTGCTCTCGTTCGGCGGCACCAAGAACGGCATCCTGCTCGGCGAGGCGATCGTCGTGCTCGACCCGGCGGCCTCGACCGGGCTGACCTTCCTCCGCAAGACCAACATGCAGCTGTCCTCCAAGATGCGCTTCATCTCGGCGCAGCTGCTCGCCCTGCTCGGCGACGGCGGCGAGGAGGAGCCCCTGTGGCTCCGCTCGGCCCGGCACGCGAACGCCATGGCGGCGCGCCTGCGCTCGGGGCTCGAGGAGGCGATCGCCGCCGGCCGGATCACCGGGCTCGAGTTCACGCAGCAGACCCAGGCCAACGCGGTGTTCGCGACGCTGCCGCCCGGAGTCGCGGACCGGCTCCGCACCGCCTACCGCTTCTACGACTGGAACCCGGCGACCGGCGAGGTCCGCTGGGTCTGCTCCTTCGACACGACGGAGGACGACATCGACGCGTTCACGGCCGCGATCGAGCGCGAGCTGGCCGCGTGAGGGCCCGCCTCCCGCGCCTGGCGACGGTCGGCGCCGCGCTCGCCGTGCTCGTCGCGCTGACGGGCTGCACGACGGCCGAGCGCTCGGACGTCGCGGCCACCCCGTCGGCGTCCGAGACCGCCGCTCCGACCCCCTCCGCGACTCCGACGCCCTCGCCCACGGCCTCGACCCGCCTGGGCTGCGACTCCCTCCTCCCCGCCACGCGGGCGGCCTCGGCGCTGGGGGTCTCCCGCAGCGCTCTCGAGGGCAGCCGCGAGGTGACGACGCGCTCCTCGGGCGAGCTGATCCGCGAGGCCGCGGAGGAGAACGGCGGAGCGCTCCGCTGCGCCTGGTACGACGAGGACGCCTCGATCACCGCGGCGGCGGTCGAAGACGCCGCCGAGGCCTTCGCCGGCCGTCCGGGCCCGCGCCTCGAGACCGGCGTCGAGGCCTACGGCTCCTGCACCGACGGCAGCTGCGACCTGGACCTGCTCGCTGGCTCCACCTGGGTGACGCTGCAGCTGCGCGGCGCCCCCGCGGCGGTCGACCTCGCCGCGCTGGCGACCGGCACCGCCTCCGCCGCGCTCGGCAGCCTCGACGAGCCGGTCACCGCGACGGCGCCCGTCTGCACCGAGGTCCTGACGGCCGAGCAGCTGTCCGGTGCCGCCGGTCTCGCGCAGGCGACCGCGGGGACGGGGACCGGGACGCCGACCACCGCGTCGGCCGCTGCCGCCGCCCGGGCCGGGTACGCCTCCTGCAGCTGGAGCGACGCCTCCAGCGCCGCCTACTCGGGCGTGACGGTCGACGCGCTCCCGAACGGCGACGACGGCTGGCGGAACCTCTCGCTGACCTCGGGCCTGGCGATCCCGCTCGAGCCGCTCGACGGCTTCGGCGAGAAGGCCCTCACCGGCTGCGCGGCGGGCGTCTGCGAGATCGACGCGCTCGCCGACGACGTGTGGTGGCGCGTGACCGTCACCGGCGACGCGGCGAAGGCCGAGGCCGTCGCCCGCGCCGTGCTCGCGAACGCCTGACCCGGGCACCCCGCTCCTCCTCCGCGAGCGGGTCAGCGCCAGTACTCGTACCAGGACGACTCGCGGCAGCCGAGGGACGCGTAGAGGCGGCGGGCGCCGACGTTCTCGGCGAGCACCTGGAGCCAGAAGCGCGCGACGCCCCGGCCGGACGCGTCCTCGAGGAGGGCGCGGATCACGGCGGAGGCGAGCCCGCGGCGCCGGGCGTCCGGCCGGGTCGCCAGCGCGAAGAGGCCGCCCCAGAGCTCGCCGTCCGGCGCCGTGACGAGCGCGAGGCGGCCGGTCGCGGCCGGGCCGTCCCCGTCGACGGCGAGCGCGTAGGAGGAGGGGCAGCCCGCGAGGATGCGCTCGGCGACCGCGCGCTCCTCCGCTCCACCGCGACCGTCCACCGACCACCAGAGGGCGAGCCAGTCCTCGTCGGGAGCCGGGGCGAGCCGGACGCGAGGCCGCGGCGCGGATATCGGCGGCGCGGATATCGGCGGCGCGGATACCGACGGCGCGGATACCGACGTCGTGGACAGGGCGGCGAGCGCCTCCTGCACCGAACCCGTCAGCACGAGCGTCCGGTCGATCGGCACGGCGCCCCGCTCGGCGAGCAGCCCGGTCAGACCGGCGGGGCTCGGCGGCCCGATCTGCACGAGGGGCGCGATCCCGTGCTCGCGGGCGAACGCCTCCGCCGCGTCGAGCGCCGCCTCCTGGTCGACGACGTCGCCGGACGCGAGCACCGAGTTCGCGCGCTTGGTGACTCCTGCGGAGGCGCGCAGCTCCCACGCGCCGAGGGGGCGCCGCACGAGCGCGGGCCAGGCGTCGGCGGCGAGGCGGTCGAGCAGGCGCGGATCCATCGGGCCACGGTAGCGGGAGCGGCGCCGGAGCCCTGTGGACGCCCCCGGAAACGGCTCCGGCCCGCAGGATCCGCCGCGGACGAGCCGGCGGGATCCTGCGGGCCGGAGGCCGTGGAGGGACGAGCCCTACATGTTGATCATGTGCCCCTTGAGGCCGTGGAAGCCCTCCTGCAGCGCCTCCGACAGCGTCGGGTGGGTGTGCACGTTCCGGGCCAGCTCGGTCGCGGTGAGGTCCCACTTCTGGGCGAGCGTGAGCTCGGGGAGCAGCTCCGAGACGTCCGGGCCGATCATGTGGGCGCCGAGGAGCTCGCCGTACTTCTTGCTCGCGATGAGCTTCACGAAGCCGGTGGGCTCGCCGAGGCCGTGGGCCTTGCCGTTCGCCATGAAGGGGAAGGTCGAGACGGTGATCTCGTGTCCCTCGTCCGTCGCCTGCTTCTCGGTGAGGCCGAAGGAGGCGATCTGCGGCTGGCAGAACGTCGCGCGCGGCATCATCCGGTAGTCGCCCAGGGTCTGGGTCTCGGCACCGGCGAGGGTCTCGGCGGCGACGACGCCCTGCGCCTCCGCGACGTGCGCGAGCTGCAGCTTCGCGGTGACGTCGCCGATGGCGTAGATGTGCGGCACGTTGGTGCGCATGTGGTCGTCGATCGCGATCGCGCCGCGCTCGGTGAGCTCGACACCCGTCTTCTCGAGGCCGAAGCCCTCGGTGCGGGGGACCCAGCCGATCGACATGAGCACCTTGTCGACCTCGAGGGTCGACTGCGTGCCGTCCTTCGCGGTGTAGGTGACCGTGACGTAGCCGTCCTTGTCGACGACCGACTCGACCTTGGTCGAGGTCAGGATCTCGACGCCGAGCTTCTTGTACTGCTTCTGGATCTCCTTGGAGACGTCCGGGTCCTCGTTGGGGAGGGCGCGGTCCATGAACTCGATGATCGTCACGTCGACGCCGTAGTTCTTGAGGACGTAGGCGAACTCCATGCCGATCGCGCCCGCGCCCACGATGGCCATCGTGTCGGGGAGCTCGCGGGTCATGATCTGGGTCTCGTAGGTGACGACGTTCTCGGAGAGCTCGACGCCGGGGAGGAGGCGGACGCTCGCGCCGGTCGCGATGATCGCGTCGTCGAAGGTCAGCGACTCCGTGCCGCCCTTGCTCAGCTGCACGTCGAGGCCCTGCGGGCCGGTGAAGGAGCCGACGCCGTCGAACTCGGCGATCTTGTTCTTCTTCATCAGGAAGTGGACGCCCTTGGTGCGGCCGTCCGCGACCGAGCGGCTGCGGTCGAACGCCGCGCCGAAGTCGAACGAGACGTCGCCCGAGATGCCGAACTGCTTCGCCTGGGTGTGGAAGAGGTGGGCGAGCTCCGCGTTGCGCAGCAGCGCCTTGGACGGGATGCAGCCGACGTTGAGGCAGACACCGCCCCAGTACTGCTTCTCGACGACGGCGACGGACTTGCCGAGCTGGGCGGCGCGGATCGCGGCCACGTATCCGCCGGGGCCTGCCCCCAGGACGACGACGTCGAAGTGCTGGGCCATGGATGATCCTCCAGAGTCGTGGATGGTGGTGCGCGGGGTGACCACGCCGTCTCCCACCGTACCGTTCCGGGGCTCGGAGGCGGCCCGCTCCTCCGTGGGCGAACGCGCGTGCGGGCGCCTGCCGTGCGCGCGCGGGAATGCCCGCGGGGCGGGGACGGTTGGGCTCCACGGGCGACGGAGCCCCTCCCCCAGTCCCCCGCACGGAAGAAGCCCCGCGATGTCCGCCACCGCCTCCCGCACCGCCAGCACCAGCGCCCCGATCCTCGACGTCCTCGCGGAGCGCTGGAGCCCCCGCTCCTACGACGCGTCCGCGACCGTCTCCGACGAGACCCTCGCGTCCCTCCTCGAGGCCGCGCGCTGGTCCCCGTCCGCCAGCAACTCGCAGCCGTGGCGCTTCATCGTCGCCCGCCGCGGAACCGACGGGTTCGACCGCATCGTCGCGACGCTCGCCGGCTTCAACGGCGCCTGGGCTGGCTCCGCCGCCGTCCTGGTCGTCGCGCTGGCCGAGACCGTCGACTCCGAGGGGAAGCCGCGCCCCTGGGCCGTCTACGACCTCGGCCAGTCGATCGCCCACCTCAGCGTCCAGGCGCACCACGAGGGCCTGCACGTGCACCAGATGGCCGGCTTCGACAAGGACGCCGTCCGCGCCGCGTTCGGCGTCGACGAGCGCTTCGACCCGGTGACGATCGCCGCGGTGGGAGTCGCGGCCGACGCCGACGCGCTGGCGAACGAGACCCTCCGCGAGCGCGAGACCGCGCCGCGCACCCGCCTGCCCCTCGAGGAGCTCGTGCTCGTCCAGGCGTAGCCCTCCGGCGGAAGGCCTCCCCCGTCCGCGGACCGGGGAGGCCTTCCGCGTCCCACCCCCTGTGTTACTCCCCGTGTCGGTCCCCGCTGTGCCGCCGGGAGCCTCTCCGTACGATCGGACGATCCGCCCGCCCGTCCCGCTGCCCGGAGAGACATGCCCGCCACCCCCGCCGCCCGCACGAGCCTGGCCTTCGACGCCGAGCTCGGCCAGTCGGCGTTCCCCGTGCGCTTCGAGGGGGTCGGCCGCACCTTCGCGCCCGGGTCCCCCGTGCTGACGGACGTGACGCTCGAGGCCGCCGCGGGCGAGGTCATCGCGATCCTCGGCCCGAGCGGCTGCGGCAAGTCCACGCTGCTGCGCATCGCGGCGGGCCTGGACACCGCCTCCGAGGGGTCCGTCCTCATCGACGGCGCCCCCGTCTCCGGCATCGACCCGCGCTGCGCGGTGGCGTTCCAGGAGCCGCGGCTGCTGCCCTGGCGGAGCATCGCCGACAACGTCGCGCTCGGCCTGCCGCGCGGCACCCCGCGCCCGGCGGCCCGCGCCGCCGTCGACGAGCTGCTCTCGCTGGTCGGCCTCACCGCGCACGCCCGCTCGCGGCCCCGCGAGGTGTCCGGAGGGATGGCCCAGCGCGCCTCCCTCGCCCGCGCCCTCGCCCGGAACCCCGGCGTGCTCCTCCTGGACGAGCCCTTCGGGGCGCTCGACGCGCTGACCCGCCTGCGGATGCAGGACCTGCTGCTCGACGTGCACGCGGCGGCTCCGGCGACGATCCTGCTCGTCACCCACGACGTCGACGAGGCCCTCCAGCTGGCCGACCGCATCGTGCTCCTCGGGCGCGACGAGCCCGGAGGCGTCTCGCGCATCCAGCGGATCGTCACCGTCCCCGGAGCGCGGCCGCGCGACCGCGGCTCGGCGGAGCTCGCCGAGCACCGGGCCGAGCTCCTCGCGGGGCTGGGCATCGAGCGGCACTGACCCCGGGCGGATCGACCCGCGTCCCTCCACCCGGGCGGCACGGTCCGGGCGGCACGACCTCCCTCCCCAGCCGCCTCCTCCTCCCGCTCTCCACCGCACGAGCACCTCCCCGCACCGCCCCTCCCCTGCAGCGTCCACACTCGCTGTCACCGCATCCCCGAAGCCGAGGCCCCCATGTCGTTCACCAGCTCCCCGCTCACCCGCCGCACCGCTCTCGCCGGTCTGCTCACCGCCGCCGCCGTCCCGCTCCTCGCGGGCTGCGTGCAGGGCGAGGGCGGAGGAGGAGCGGCGGCCGCGACCGCCGACGCCGCCTCCGGAGGAACTCAGGGCGGCACGCTCACGCTCGACTTCGCGACGTACAACCCGCTGAGCCTGGTCATCAAGGAGAAGGGCTGGCTCGAGGCCGCCCTCGCCGAGCAGCAGGTCACCGTCGCCTGGGTGCAGTCGGCCGGCTCCAACAAGGCCAACGAGGCCCTGCGCGCCGGAGCGATCGACGTCGGCTCCACCGCCGGCTCCGCCGCGCTGCTCGCCCGCTCGAACGGCTCGCCGATCAAGACGATCGACATCTTCTCGCAGCCGGAGTGGTCGGCCCTCGTCGTCCCCGCCGGCTCGGCGATCACGTCGGTCGAGCAGCTCGAGGGCAAGCAGATCGCGGCCACCAAGGGCACCGACCCGTACTTCTTCCTGGTGCAGGCGCTCGAGGCCGCCGGGCTGGGCATCGGCGACGTGACGGTGCAGAACCTGCAGCACGCCGACGGCTGGGCGGCGCTGCAGAACGGCTCCGTCGACGCCTGGGCGGGCCTGGACCCGATCATGGCCGGCGCCGAGGCGGCCGGGGCGACCCTGCTCTACCGCAACGTCGACTTCAACTCCTACGGCCTGCTCAACGCGACCGAGAGCTTCCTCGCCGAGAAGCCGGACCTCGCGCAGACCGTCGTGAACGCGTACGAGCACGCCCGCGCCTGGGCGCTCGAGAACCAGGACGAGACGGCGAGCATCCTCGCCTCCGTCGCCGGCCTCGACGTGGCGGTGGCGACGACGGTCATCACCGAGCGCAGCAACCTCGACGTCGACAACGTCCCCGGCTCCGCGCAGACCGACGTGCTCGCCGTGATCGGCCCGATCTTCGTCGAGAACGGCGACGTCGCCTCGCAGCAGCAGGTCGACGACGCGCTCGACTCGCTGCTCGACGACACCTACGCCTCGGCGGCCGACCCGAGCGCCATCGGCGCCTGAGGGTCCGGCCCTCCGCCCCCGACCCCGTGATCCGAGGAGACCGACGATGACGATCCGCGACGACGACACCGCGACCGACGCCGATGTGCTGCGCCGGAGCGCGCTGTCCGCGCCGATGCCGGGTGAGCCCGGACTCGTGACGGCGGGCCCGTCGGTCGCGGCCTCCCAGCGCCGCCTCCGCGAGGACCGCTCCCACCCGCTCACCACGCGACGGTGGTTCGTCGTCGCGGGAGGCGCGATCCTGCCCGTGCTGCTGCTCGCCGCCTGGCAGATCGCGACGACGACCGGGATGGTCTCGGTGGCGGTCTTCCCCTCGCCCGCGATGGTCTGGGCGGCCGGCGTCGACCTCGCCCAGCGCGGCGACCTCGGCCAGGACGTCGCCATCTCGACGCAGCGCGTCCTCATCGGGTTCGCGCTCGGCTCGGCGCTCGGGCTCGTGGTCGGCGCACTCTTCGGGCTCTCCCGCGTCTGGGAGGTCGTCCTCGGACCGACGCTCGGCGCGATCCGGGCTGTCCCGTCGCTGGCCTGGGTCCCGCTGCTGCTGCTCTGGATGGGCATCGGCGAGGAGTCGAAGATCACCCTGATCACGATCGGCGCGTTCTTCCCCGTCTTCACCACGGTGGCCACGGCGCTCGGCCACGTCGACCGGCACCTCGTCGAGGCGGGCCGCGCCTTCGGCCTCTCGGGCGTCCGGCTCTTCACGACGGTGCAGCTGCCCGCGGTGATCCCCTCCGTGATCTCCGGGCTGCGCCTCGCGCTCGCCCAGTCGTGGCTGTTCCTGGTCGCCTCCGAGCTCATCGCCTCCTCGATGGGCCTCGGCTTCCGCCTCATCGACAGCCAGAACAACGGCCGGATCGACCGGGTGTTCCTGGCGATCGTCCTGCTGGCCGTGCTGGGCAAGCTCACCGATGCCGTCGTCGGCGTGTTCCAGCGCTACGCCGTGAGGAAGTGGGCGTGAGCGCCGGGGAGGGAGCTCCGAGCGTGAGAGGGACGATCGCCAACCTGCTCGACGAGCACCGCCGGTTCCCCCCGCCCGCAGCCTTCGCCGCGCAGGCGAACGCGGGCGCGGAGGAGTACTCGCGCGCCGCCGCCGATCCGGTCGCGTTCTGGGAGGAGGCGGCCCGCCGCCTCGAGTGGGCGGAGCCGTGGCACACCGCCCACAGCTGGGAGCCTGCCGCTCCGCTGCCCGACGGCTCGCTCTCGGTGCCGCGCACGACCTGGTTCGAGGGCGGACGGCTGAACGTGGCCGTCAACTGCGTCGACCGCCACGTGGACGCGGGACGCGGCGGGAAGACCGCCCTCCACTTCGAGGGCGAGCGCGGCGACCGGCGGTCGATCACCTACGCCGAGCTCCAGCGCGAGGTCTCCCGCGCCGCGAACGCGCTGACCGCGCTCGGGATCGGGAAGGGCGACCGCGTCGTCGTCTATCTCCCGGTGATCCCCGAGACCATCGTCATCACGCTCGCGATCGCGCGGATCGGAGCGATCCACTCGCTCGTCTTCGGCGGCTTCTCCGCCGAGGCGGTGCGGTTCCGCGTGGAGGACACCGGCGCGAAGCTCCTGGTCACCACGGACGGGCAGTTCCGGCGCGGAGCGGCGGTGCCGGTCAAGGCGAGCGCCGACCGGGCGGTCGAGGGCGTCGCGTCGATCGAGCACGTCCTCGTCGTCCGCCGCACCGGTGAGACCGACGTCCCGTGGACCCCGGGCCGCGACGTCTGGTGGCACGAGCTGGTCGACGCGCAGAGCGACGTCCACGAGGCCGAGGCCTTCGACTCCGAGACGCCGCTGTTCATCATCTACACCTCCGGCACGACCGGGAAGCCCAAGGGGCTGGTGCACACCAGCGGCGGCTACCTCACGCAGGCCTCCTGGACGCACTGGGCGGTGTTCGACGCGAAGCCGGACGACGTGCACTGGTGCACCGCCGACCTCGCCTGGGTCACCGCGCACACCTACGAGATCTACGGACCGCTCTCGAACGGGCTCACCCAGGTGATCTACGAGGGCACCCCGAGCACCCCGCACACCGGCCGGCACTTCGAGATCATCGAGCGGTACGGGGTGACCGTCTACTACACGGCGCCGACGCTGATCCGGACGCTGATGACCTGGTTCCCCGAGGGTGTGCCCGCCCGGTACGACCTGTCGAGCCTGCGCCTGCTCGGCACCGTCGGCGAGTCCATCAACCCCGAGGCCTGGGTCTGGTTCCACGAGGCGATCGGCGGCGGACGCTGCCCGATCGTCGACACCTGGTGGCAGTCCGAGACCGGCGCCGCGGTGATGTGCCCGCTGCCGGGCGTCTCGACCCTCAAGCCGGGCTCGTCTCTCGGAGCCCTGCCCGGGGTCGACGTCCTCGTGGTGGACGAGCACGGCGAGCGGGTGCCGAACGGCTCCGGCGGCTACCTCGTGGTCGACCGGACCGGGCCGGCGCTCGCCCGCACCGTGTGGGGCGACCCGGAGCGGTACCGCGACTCCTACTGGGCCCGCTACGCGTCCCAGGGGTGGTTCTTCTCCGGGGACGGCGCGAAGTACGACGCCGACGGCGACGTCTGGGTGCTCGGCCGCGTCGACGACGTCATCAACGTCTCCGGGCACCGCCTGTCCACGATCGAGATCGAGTCGGCCCTCGTCGCCCATCCGGCCGTCGGCGAGGCCGGAGTCGTCGGAGTCGCCGACGCGACGACCGGCCAGGCGATCGCGGCGTTCGTCATCCCCTCCGACGAGGCCGTCGACCGCGCCGAGGAGGACCCGGCCTACTGGGCCGCGCTCGGCGCGACGCTCTCGGCGCTCCTGCGCGACCACGTGGCGGTCGCGATCGGTCCGATCGCCAAGCCGCGCGACGTGGTGGTGGTGCCGGATCTGCCCAAGACCCGCTCCGGCAAGATCATGCGGCGGCTGCTCGGCGACATCCGCGACGGCCGCCCGCTCGGAGACGTGACGAGCCTCCAGGACGACACCGTCCCGGCGCGCATCGCCCGCATCGTCGCCGAGCGCGGGTAGGCGCCGCGCCAGTCGGACGCGGCGGGCGGACCCTGTTTCGGGGAGGCGTCGGGAGCCTGCGCGTCCGCGGCGAGGAGGGGCCGCCGGGGAGCATCCGGAGTAGCGTGAAGCCGTGCGCGACGTCCAACAGCAGATCATCTCCGAGCTCCACGTCTCCCCCGCCGTCGATCCGGCCGTCGAGGTCGAACGGCGCAGCGGATTCCTCGCCGACTACCTCCGCAGCACCGGCGCGAAGGGCCTCGTCCTCGGCATCAGCGGCGGCCAGGACTCGAGCCTCGCCGGGCGCCTCTGCCAGCTCGCGGTCGAGCAGGTCCGCGCGAGCGGCGGCGACGCCTCCTTCATCGCGGTCCGCCTGCCGTACAAGGTGCAGGCCGACGAGGAGGACGCCCAGCTCGCCCTCACGTTCATCCGCCCGGACCGCCAGGTCGTCTTCGACATCCACCAGGGCGTCGACGGCGTGGCCGCAGCATTCGGCGACGCGGTCGACGAGCCGATCAGCGACTTCGTGAAGGGCAACGTGAAGGCGCGGATGCGGATGATCGCGCAGTACGCGATCGCCGGCCAGGCCGGGATGCTCGTCGTCGGGACCGACCACGCGGCCGAGGCGGTCACCGGCTTCTTCACGAAGTACGGCGACGGCGGCGCCGACGTCCTCCCGCTCACCGGCCTCACCAAGCGGCAGGGGCGCTCGCTCCTCGAGCACCTGGACGCACCGGCCCGGCTCTACGAGAAGGCGCCGACGGCGGACCTGCTCGACGACAACCCCGGCCAGACCGACGAGACGAACCTCGGGCTCACCTACGCCGACCTCGACACGTACCTCGAGGGCGGCGAGGTCGACCGGGCCGTCGCCGAGGCCATCGAGGCGCGGTACGCCGCGACCGAGCACAAGCGCCAGGTGCCGCTGTCGATGTTCGACGACTGGTGGCGCTGAGCCGCCGCTGACCGCTTCCAGCGGCCGGCAGCTCAGGACCGCACGGGGCCCCGCTGAGGCGGGGCTCCCGTGCGTCCGGCGCGGAACCGATGCGAGGACCGGACCCGCCGCGGTATCAGGAGTCGGCGCGGGCGTTGTAGACGAGCACCTCGCCGGAGTCGACGGAGGCGCGGTAGGCGCGGAACACGTCGAGGGCCTCGTCGCGGAGCACGCCGTCGACGACCTCGATGCCGCGGGCCTCGAACTGCGCGGCCCAGTCCTCGCGCATCGGCCCCTCGTCGAAGGTGCTGATCTCCTCGAGCTCGGGGCCGGAGCCCGCGACGACCAGCCGGCGCACCCCCGACCACATCGTCGCTCCATAGCACTGCACGCACGGGCGCCAGTTGACGACCAGGTCGTGCGCGGGGAGGCCCTCGCCGCCGAGGTCCCAGGTGCCGAGCGCGGTCTGCGCGAGACCGAGCGCCGTCACCTCGGCGGGGCCGGACGAGACCCCGCTGCCGAGGACGACGTTCACTCCGACCGAGACGAGACGACCGGAGTCGCGCTCGACGACGGTCGCCGCGAACGGGCCGCCGTTCCCCTCGCGGAAGTTGCGGTCGGCGAGCGCGTGCACGAGGGCCATCCGGTCCTCGAGGCTCGGGAGGACCTCGGGGACGTCGCGGAGGGCGTCGCCGATCCAGGCGGGCAGGGCGATCTCGTAGCGGGTGGCGAGGCGGTCGATGTCCATGGGTCCTCCGGGAGACGGGGCGGGGCGGGGCGGCGGGGCGACGGGGCGGAGACGGGTGCGCGGCAGGCACGGCACGGGTGACGCGCGGACGGCGGCGGCCGTCGCCCCTCAGCCTCGCAGTGCCGAGCGCCGGAGACGGAATCGGCCCGGCGCGTCGACGCGGAGGTCAGGCGAGGAGGGCCTCGCCGAGCGCCGCGGCCTGCGCCGCCCAGAAGCGCTTCGCCACGCCGGTCCGGCGGAACAGGGCGTCGAAGCCGTGGAAGGCGCCCTCCACGATCTCGAGCCCGCACGGCACTCCGGCCGCGCGCAGGCGCTCGGCGTAGCGGACGTCCTCGTCGTGGAAGAGGTCGAGGCCGCCGACGCCGATCCAGGCCGGCGGCAGGCCCGTGAGGTCGTCGCGGCGGGCGGGGGCGGCGTAGGCCGTGACGCCGGGGCCGCCGGGCTCGCCGGCGAGGTAGGCGGTCCAGCCGAAGCGGTTGCTGCCCGGGGTCCAGACGCGGACTCCGCGAGGAGGAGGACCGGGCCGGGTGACGGTGCGGTCGTCGAGCATCGGGTAGACGAGCAGCTGGAACGCGGGCTGCGCTCCTCCGCGGTCGTGGGCGAGGAGGGTCGCACCCGCGGCGATGCCGCCGCCCGCGCTCGCGCCTCCGACGGCGATGCGCGCCGGGTCGACGCCGCGCTCCTGCGCGTGCTCGACGAGCCAGTCGAACGCGGCCAGCACGTCCTCGACGGCAGCCGGGGCCGGATGCGCGGGCGCGAGGCGGTAGTCGACGGAGACGACCGTGATGCCCAGGGTGCGGGCGAAGTCGATGCAGGACGCCTCGTCCTGGAGGTGGCTGCCGAGCACCATGCCGCCGCCGTGCACCCAGAGGAGCGCGGGAGCGGTACCGCGGAGGATGCGCGGCCGGTAGCTGCGGGCCCGGACGGGAGCGGCTCCGGCGACGGTGATCTCGACGTCGTCGACCACGATGTCGGGCGGGGCCTCGCCTCCCTCGGCGGCGCGTCGCGTGGCGAGGCGCAGCAGTCGCGGGCCGAGGGCGATCGGCGGGAGGAAGCGGCCGAGCGCGAGGTCGGGGTGGAAGAGGGGCGCCGTCGCGGCGGTGCGGGCTGACGCGGTCATGCGCGGGAGGCTACTCCTCGCGGCCGTGCCGGCGCCCCTCCGCGGGACTACGGACGCACGAGGGTCTTGATCGCGCGGCGCTCGTCCATGGCGGCGTACGCCTCGGCGATCTCCTCGAGGGGCAGCTCGAGGTCGAAGACCAGACCGGGCTCGATCGCGCCGCTGAGCACGTCGGGCAGCAGCTCGGCCATGTAGCCGCGGACCGGCGCGACTCCGCCGTTGACGCCCACGTTCGAGCCGAACATCTGGCGGACGGGCAGCTCGGGGCCTCCGTTGGGGACGCCGACGTAGCCGACCATGCCGCCGGGGCGGGCGGAGTCGAGGGCCTGCTGCATCGACTCCTTGGTGCCGACGCACTCGAGCACGCAGTCGGCGCCGATCCCACCGGTCAGCTCGCGGACGCGCGCGACGCCCTCGTCGCCGCGGGTCTCGACGATGTGGGTCGCCCCGAAGCGTCGGGCGAGGTTCTGCCGCGACTCGTGCCGCGACATCGCGATGATCGTGGTCGCGCCGAGGCGCTTGGCCGCCAGGACGGCGCAGAGGCCGACCGCGCCGTCGCCGACGACCGCGACGGTCGAGCCCGCGGTGACGCCGGCCGAGACCGCGGCGTGGTGGCCGGTCCCCATCACGTCGGCGAGGGTGAGCAGGCTGGGGATGAGCGCCGGATCCGGATCGATGCCCACGCGGAAGAGCGTGCCGTCGGCGAGGGGCACGCGCACCTTCTCGCCCTGGGCGCCGTCCGCGAAGCCCTCCTCGCGGACCTCGGCGCCCCACCAGCCGCCGGTGAGGCACGAGGTGGAGACGCCGTTGGCGCAGTTCGCGCAGGTGCCGTCGCAGACGTAGAACGGGGCGATCACGAAGTCGCCGACCGCGACGTCGTGCACGTCGTCGCCGATCTCCTCGACGACGCCGACGAACTCGTGGCCGATGCGGTGCGCCTCCTTGGTGGGCGTGACGCCGCGGTAGGGCCACAGGTCCGAGCCGCAGACGCAGGCCGCGGTGACGCGGACGATCGCGTCGCGCCCCGTCGAGAGCTGCGGGTCGGGGACCTCCTCGAGTCGGATGTCGCGCTCGCCGTGGATGAGTGTTGCTCGCATGGGTGCTCCTGGTCGGGAGGGGGATGGGGTCGGCGTCCACGGTACGCCCGCGACCGGCCGCGGGCGCCGGAGAGGCGGGGGCTTGCACGAACGCGCGCCGACGCGGCCCGGGTGGAGAGCCGGAGCGCGGTCGGGGGCGGTCCGGCGCCGGGCGGGAGGCGTCCTGCCGGAACGGAGGGGCCCCGCAGCAGCCCTGCGCCGCGTCACGGCTGCGCCTCCGCCCAGCCGTCGCGCCCGATCACGACGTGCGCGAGGAACCGCAGGCCGCACGCCTCTGCCCCGTCGGCGATCGCCCGCGTCGCCGCACGGTCGGAGGGGAGCACCACGGCCTCGCCCGCGTGGCTGTGCGCCAGGCCGATGCCCGCCGCGCCGCGCGCCAGCACCTCGGCGAGCACGGCGGCGACGGGGATCTCGGCGTGCGCCGGGGCTCCGTCGGCCAGCGTCAGGACGTCGCGGACGGCTCCGGACTCGGCGAGCGCCACCGCCAGCACGGTCTCGACCGGCCGGGCGGCCAGCAGCGGAGCGACGAGCCCGGCCAGGCCGGCGGCGTCGGTCACGCGGGCGGCGCGCGAGGCGCGGTTCATCCTCCGCCGCAGCTCGAAGGAGGCGACCAGGCGGCAGGCGGCGACCTCGCCGACTCCGCGGTGCCGCATCAGATCGGCCACCCCGGCCCGGGCGACGGCGTCGATGCCGCCGAAGCGCGCGAGGAGGCGCTGCGCGACGACGGTCGCGTTGGCGCCGCGGACGCCGGCCCCGATGAGCACGGCGAGGGTCTCGGCGTCGGTGAGCGCCTCCGGTCCGTAGGCGCGGAGGCGCTCCCTCGGCCTCTCCTCGGGAGGGAGGTCGGCCATCCGGGGGCCGGGCGTTTCGAAGGACATGCCGCCGACGCTACGGAGCCCGCCGGACGCGCGGCCCGCGGATCCCACCACTGTGAACGAGTACCGCCCGCGAGCGCCCTGTGGAGGGACCTCCCGTCACCGCCCGCGCGCTACTCTCGCGTCCCCCTGCGAGAACGCAGACGTCGGACTCGCGACAGGGGTTGAGCACCCCGGTCAGTCCGACGCGGGCATCCCGGCCGTCACCGACAGGCTCTCGCCGTCCGGCGCCACGTCCACCAGCACCACGTCCCCGTCGCGCACCGTGCCGCCGAGCAGCGCCGTCGCCAGCTGGTCGTCGATCGCCCGCTGCATCAGCCGGCGCAGCGGCCGCGCGCCGTACTGCGGGTCGTAGCCGCGCTCGGCCAGCCACCCGCGGGCCGCGGGCGTCACCGCCAGGTCGAGCCGTCGCTCCGAGAGCCTCCTCGACAACCGGTCGACGTACAGCGACACGATCTCGCCGAGCTCGGTGCGGTCGAGCGCGTCGAAGATCACGATGTCGTCGAGCCGGTTCACGAACTCGGGCTTGAAGGCCTGGCGCACCATCTGCTGGACCGCCTCCTCCTTCTGCGGCCGCGACAGCGCCGGGTCCACGAGGAACTGCGACCCCAGGTTGGAGGTGAGGATGAGGATCGTGTTGCGGAAGTCGACCGTCCGCCCCTGGCCGTCGGTGAGCCGGCCGTCGTCGAGCACCTGGAGCAGGACGTCGAACACCTCGGGGTGCGCCTTCTCGATCTCGTCGAGGAGCACCACCGAGTACGGGCGGCGGCGGACCGCCTCCGTGAGCTGGCCGCCCTGCTCGTAGCCGATGTAGCCGGGAGGGGCGCCGACCAGCCGCGAGACGGCGAACTTCTCGCCGTACTCCGACATGTCGATGCGGACCATCGCCTTCTCGTCGTCGAAGAGGTGGTCGGCGAGCGCCTTCGCCAGCTCGGTCTTGCCGACGCCGGTCGGCCCGAGGAAGAGGAAGGAGCCGGTCGGCCGGTCGGGGTCGGAGATGCCCGCGCGGGTGCGGCGCACCGCGTCCGCGACGGCCGACACCGCCTCGTCCTGGCCGATCAGTCGGCGGTGCAGCTCGGTCTCGAGGTGCAGCAGCTTCTCGGTCTCGCCCTGCAGGAGACGCCCGACGGGGATCCCCGTCCAGGCGGCGATCACCGCGGCGATGTCGTCGGCCGTCACCTGCTCGTTGACCATGCGGCCCTCGGCCGGCTCCTCCTCCGCCTCGGCGGCCGCGAGCTCGCGCTCGATCACCGGGATGTCGCCGTAGAGCAGCTTCGACGCGCGCTCGAGCTTCCCCTCGCGCTGCGCGCGCTCGGCGGCGATCCGCAGGGCGTCGAGCCGGTTCTTGAGCTCGCCGACGCGGTTGAGGGAGGCGCGCTCGCGCTCCCAGCGCTCCTGCAGCTCCTCGAGCTGGGCGCCGCGGCGGGCCAGGTCCTCGCGCAGCTTCTCGAGCCGCGCCTTCGAGGCCTCGTCCTTCTCCTTCTTCAGCGCCAGCTCCTCGAGCCTCAGCCGGTCGACGGAGCGGCGCAGCTCGTCGATCTCGACGGGAGCGGAGTCGATCTCCATGCGCAGCCGCGACGCGGCCTCGTCGATCAGGTCGATCGCCTTGTCCGGCAGCTGGCGGGAGGTGATGTAGCGGTTCGAGAGCGACGCGGCGGCGACCAGGGCGGAGTCGGCGATCGCCACCTTGTGGTGCGCCTCGTAGCGCTCCTTCAGCCCGCGGAGGATCGCCACGGTGTCCTCGACGGTCGGCTCGCCGACGAAGACCTGCTGGAAGCGGCGCTCGAGAGCGGCGTCCTTCTCGATGTACTGGCGGTACTCGTCGAGCGTCGTCGCGCCGATCATCCGCAGCTCGCCGCGCGCCAGCATGGGCTTGAGCATGTTCGCGGCCGCCACCGATCCCTCGCCGCCGCCCGCGCCCATCAGCGTGTGCAGCTCGTCGATGAAGGTGATGATCCGGCCGTCGGACTCCTCGATCTCCTGGAGCACGGCCTTCAGCCGCTCCTCGAACTCGCCGCGGTACTTCGCTCCGGCGATCAGGGCCGAGAGGTCGAGGCTGACGAGCTGCTTGCCCTTGAGGCTCTCGGCGACGTCGCCCGCGACGATCCGCTGGGCGAGCCCCTCGACGACGGCGGTCTTGCCGACGCCGGGCTCGCCGATGAGGACGGGGTTGTTCTTGGTGCGGCGCGTGAGCACCTGGCTGACGCGCCGGATCTCGGCGTCCCTCCCGATCACCGGGTCGAGCTTGCCGCTCGCCGCGATGGCGGTCAGGTTGACGCCGTACTGCTCGAGTGCGGACTTCTCGTCCTGCTGGGGCATCCGACCGGCCTGCATGATGGTGGTCTCCTCCGTGGCTCGAAAGTTGAGTTCGACGGACTCAACTTTACTCCCGCGACGGCTCCGGCGGTCAGGCCGTCAGAAGATCGCTGTCGCGGCCCTGGAGCGTCTCGAGCGCGTTCCGGAGGATCGAGCGCAGCCGGAACTCGTCGATCCCGGTCAGCGCCGAGATCTCGGCCTGCGAGAAGCCGCCGGCCGCAGCCAGCAGCAGGAGCTCGCGGTCCGGGCAGTCGAGGGCGAGCAGGCCGCTGCCGAGCGGCCGCCGGGCGAGCTCGTGCGCGGTGCCGAGGGTCTCGCAGAGGACCTCGAGCACCCAGAGCACGGGCTCCGGCGAGCGGGCGCCCTCGCGGGAGCGGCGCCAGACGGCGGTGAAGACGTCGGTGCAGAGCCGGTCGCGGCCGGCCGGGTCGGCCTGGACCGTGCCGACGCACGCCGAGACGAGGCCGCCGAAGCGGTCGACGAGCTCTCCCAGAGCGGAGGCGTCCCCCGTGGCGGAGCG